>NZ_JBAQRT010000227.1:0-2171 GCF_049306435.1 Zavarzinia sp. | reverse complement strand
GCCCGCGCCCCGGCGCCGTCTCGTCCGGCGGCGCCGCCCGTCACCCGCACGGCTGAAATGCCCCGGGCGACACCGGTCTCGGTGACGTCCTATGACGACGAGACCATCGCCGGCATCGAAAGCCTGTTCGCCAACGCCGAGTCCAGCTATCCCGCGGGGCGCCGATGACCGATTTCGATCACGAACCTCGGTCCGCCGGGCGCCAGCCGTCCCTGACCCAGGTCCACATCCCGGAAGGGGTGACGCTGTTCGTCGGCCCGAGGACGAGCGAGACCGTCATGCTGGACGGTCAGGTGAAACAGGCGGTGGAGATGGGCCGCAACCGGCTGCTGATCCTCGGCGCCGTGTTCAGCTTCTGCTTCTTCGTGCTCGCCATCCGCCTCCTCGATCTCAGCGTGCTGCGTCAGCCGGACGACAGCCGGGCCGCGACCTCGGGCGAGCCGATCGCCGAGCGCGCGGCGATCACCGACCGCAACGGCACGGTGCTGGCCACCAATCTGACCACCGCCTCGCTTTACGCCAATACGACCAAGCTCATCGATGTCGATGAAGCGGTCTCGAAGCTGATGCGCGTGCTGCCCGACATGTCGCGGGTCGAACTCGATGCCAAGCTGCGCTCGGGCAAGAGCTTCGTCTGGATCCGGCGCAACCTGACCCCGCGCCAGGAATATGAGGTGAACAGCCTCGGCCTGCCCGGCCTCGCCTTCCAGCGCGAGGAGCGCCGGGTCTATCCCTTCGGCCGGCTGGCGGCCCATGTCCTTGGTTTCGTCGATATCGACTCCAAGGGTATTTCCGGCGTCGAGGCCCGCTTCGACGAAGACCTTCGCGACCCGATGCGTGCCGGAAAGCCCCTGCAACTGTCGATCGACATCCGCATTCAGCACGCCGTGACCGACGAACTGGCCAAGGCGATCCAGACCTTCCGCGCCATCGGCGGCGCCGCGCTGGTGCAGGATGTCCGGACCGGCGAGATCCTGGCCATGACCTCGCTGCCGGATTTCGACCCGAACAACCCGCGCGAGGCCACGCCCGAGAACCGCTTCAACCGGGCGACCCTCGGCACCTACGAGATGGGCTCCACCTTCAAGACGTTCAACACGGCGATGGCACTCGACAGTGGCGTCGCCAAGCTGACCTCGTCCTATGACGCGACCCATCCCATTCGCATCGCCCGTTTCACCATCAACGACGACCATCCCAAATACCGTTGGCTGTCGGTGCCCGAGATCTTCATCTATTCGTCCAATATCGGCTCGGTGAAGATGGCGCTCGATGTCGGCGTCGATGGCCAGCGTGAATTCCTGACCAAGATGGGCATGACCCGGCGCCTGTCGGTCGAGTTGCCGGAGGCCGGCACGCCGCTGGTGCCCAATCCCTGGCGCGAGATCAACACCATGACCATCGCCTTCGGCCATGGCCTGTCGGTCACGCCCCTGCATCTGTCCACGGGGGTCGCGGCCCTCGTCAACGGCGGCATCTATTTCCAGCCGACCCTGCTGCACCCGGACGGCGCCCATCCCCCGGCGGGCGAGCGGGTGATCACGTCCAGGACCTCGGCCGCCATGCGCAAGCTGATGCGCCTCGTCGTCACCATGGGCACGGGCCGCAAGGCCGACGTGCCGGGCTACTGGATCGGCGGCAAGACCGGCACGGCGGAAAAGGTCTCGGCCGGCGGCTATGCCCGCAAGGCGCTGATGTCGTCCTTCGTCTCCGCTTTCCCGATGAGCGAGCCGCGCTATGTCGTGCTCGTCATGATCGACGAGCCGAAGGGCACCAAGGAAACCTACGGCTATGCCACGGGCGGCTGGACGGCGGCGCCGACGGTCGGCCGCATCGTCGAGCGGATCGCGCCCATGCTGGGCGTGCTGCCGACCGATGGCCCCGATCCCGCGACCGAGGGCGGCGTGCTGATCAGCGCGTCGACCGACAAGGACTGAAGGATCAAGACATGGCGAACCATCGCCTCTCCGACCTGATCCCGGATCTTCTCCAAGGTTCGGCGATCGGCGCGACCGATATTTCCGCGATCACCGCCGACAGCCGCGAGGTCGTGCCCGGCGCCCTGTTCTTCGCGCTCTCGGGCAGCCGGGACGACGGCCGCCGCTATGTCGCCGACGCCCTGGCCAAGGGGGCGGCCGCCATCGTCGCGGCGAGCGCCGAGGGCATCGAGG
>NZ_JBAQRT010000226.1:0-9269 GCF_049306435.1 Zavarzinia sp. | reverse complement strand
CCCGTAAGGGGACGGCCGGCACGGCTGGTTAAAGGAGTCCGCCATGGCGAAGGCCGATTATTACGAACTTCTGGGCGTCGCGCGCGAGGCCTCGGCCGACGACATCAAGAAGGCTTTCCGCAAGGCCGCGATGAAGTGGCACCCGGACAAGAACCCGGGCAACGCGGAAGCGGAACAGAAGTTCAAGGAACTGAACGAAGCCTATTCCGTCCTTTCCGACGACGAGAAGCGCGCGGCCTATAACCGCTATGGCCATGCCGCCTTCGAGGGTGGCGGTGGCCCTGGCGGCGGCGCGGGCGGTTTCGGCTTCAGCTCGTCCTTCGCCGATGTCTTCGACGATCTGTTCGGCGAATTCATGGGCCGGGGCGGCCAGCGCGGCAATCCGAACGGCGCCATGCGCGGCTCGGATCTGCGCTACAACATGGAAATCAGCCTTGAAGACGCCTTCAAGGGCAAGAAGACCCAGGTCAAGGTGCCGACCACCATCGCCTGCGAAGTCTGCGATGGCACGGGCGCGGCGGCCGGCTCGAAGCCGACCACCTGCCCGACCTGTCAGGGCGCCGGCAAGGTGCGGGCGGCCCAGGGCTTCTTCACCGTCGAGCGGACCTGCCCGACCTGCCAGGGCGCCGGCCGCATCATCAAGGACCCCTGCAAGGCCTGCGGCGGCCACGGCCGCACCGCCAAGGAAAAGACCCTTTCGGTCAACATTCCCCAGGGCGTCGAGGACGGCACCCGCATCCGCCTCGCCAGCGAAGGCGAAGCCGGCGTGCGCGGCGGGCCGCCGGGCGATCTCTACATCTTCCTGACCGTCGCCCCCCACGCCCTGTTCCGGCGTGATGGCACCAATCTGTTCTGCCGCGTGCCCATCCCCATGGTGACCGCGGCGCTCGGCGGCAGCATCGAGGTGCCGACCATCGACGGCTCGCGCGCCCGGGTGGCGATCCCGGCCGGCACCCAGACCGGCCGCCAGTTCCGCCTGAAGGGCAAGGGTATGCCGACCTTGCGCGGCGGCGCCTTCGGCGACCTCTACATCAATGCCGTGGTCGAGACGCCGATGAACCTCACGCCCAAGCAGAAAGAGCTGCTGAAGGAATTCGAGAAGGCCGGCGGCAAGGGCACCAGCCCAGAGTCCGAGGGTTTCTTCGCCAAGGTGAAGGAACTCTGGAACGACCTGACGGAATAGCCGCCGCCCAGCCCGTATCGTCACCCCGGCGAAGGCCGGGGTCTCGGGACGGAAAGCACCGAAGACAACACCCGCGAGATCCCGGCCTGCGCCGGGATGACGCTCTGTAGGGGAGCCCTAACGCCATGACCACCATCGGCATTCTCGGCTGCGGCGGCCGCATGGGGCGCAGCCTGATCAACGCCGGCCTCGCCGCCGGTGCCACCATCGCCGGCGGCACCGAACGGCCGGGCTCGCCCCTGATCGGCACCGATCTCGGCACGCTCGTCGGCCGCGATCCGCTGGGTGTTGTCATCACCGACGATGCCGCCGCGCTCTTCGCCCTTTCGGATGTCGTGATCGACTTCACCGCCGCCGTCGCCGCGCCGTCCCACGCGACGCTGGCGGCCAGGACCGGCAAGGCCCTCGTCATCGGTACCACCGGCCTGTCCGCCGACCAGCAGGCGGCCGTTGTCGCCGCCGCGGGCCATGCCCCCGTGGTGCAGGCGGCCAATTACAGCCTCGGCGTCAACCTGCTCGCAGGCCTCACCCGCAAGGTCGCCGCCATCCTCGGGCCGGAGGAATGGGACATCGAAATCGTCGAGATGCATCACCGCCACAAGGTCGACGCCCCCTCGGGCACCGCCCTGGCGCTGGGCAAAGCGGCTGCCGCCGGGCGCAATGTCGTCCTGGACGCGGTTTCGGACCGGGTGCGCGACGGCCATACCGGCGCCCGGGTGAAGGGCCACATCGGCTTCGCCACCCTTCGCGGCGGCGATGTCGTCGGCGAACATTCGGTCCTTTTCGCTGCCGACGGCGAGCGGGTGGAACTCACCCACAAGGCGACCGACCGCGGCATCTTCTCGCGCGGCGCCATCCACGCCGCCCTCTGGGCCGCCGGCAAGCCCGCCGGCCTCTATGACATGGCGGACGTTCTCGATCTCGGCTGAGAGAATTATCGTAACAACGAAAATTGTGGCGCCGGCCTTTTTTCGTTGTTACGTTAACTCATGCGCATCATCTGGGATGAGCCGAAGCGGCAACTGAATCTTGCCAAGCACGGATTCGACTTCGTCGATCTGGCCGATGGTTCGTTCTTCGAAACCGCCGTGATCACCCCGTCAGTCCAGGGCCGGTTCAAGGCCATCGGCATTTTGCGCGATGGCACGATTGCCGTCATTTTCGCCCGCCTCGGCACGCAAGGGATTGCCGTGATCAGTATGCGCCCCGCCAACCGCAAGGAAAGGAGTCTGCTGCCATGACCGCCAGGAAGAAACTCCTGACCCGCTTCGAGCCCGGCCACGGCTTCAGCAGGCAAGATTGGGACGAAGTCGAAGCTGCGGAAGCGTCCTTCACCGACGAGGACCTGAAAGCCGCGCGGCCCTTCGCCGAAGTCTTCCCCGATCTGGCCGAGAGCCTGCGCCGCAGCCGGGGCCGGCCGAAGTCGGACAGCCCCAAGGTCTCGACCACCATCCGCCTGTCGCAATCCGTGCTCGACCATTTCAAGGCCGGGGGTCCGGGCTGGCAGACCCGTATCGACGAAGCCCTGAAGAAAGCGGCCGGAATCAAATAGGTCGCCGCCCAATCTATGGCTTGCCGCGCGCGCCCGTGGTAAAGGGGCGCCATTCAATGCTTCGAGGATATGCCGATGCGGACCGCCACGATCGCCCGCAAGACCAAGGAAACCGAGATTTCGGTCGCCATCAACCTGGACGGCACCGGCCAGTACCAGGTCTCGACCGGGATCGGCTTCCTCGACCATATGCTCGAACAGCTTTCGCGCCATTCGCTGATCGACCTGACGGTGACGGCCCGGGGCGATACCCATATCGACTTCCACCACACGACGGAAGACACCGGCATCGCCATCGGCGAGGCTTTCACCAAGGCGCTGGGCGACCGCAAGGGCATCCGGCGTTACGGCGATGCGTTGATCCCGATGGACGAGACGCTGACCCGTGTCGCCCTCGACTGTTCGAACCGGCCCTATCTGATCTGGAAGGTGACTTTCACCCGCGACAAACTGGGCGAAATGGATACCGAACTGTTCAAGGAATGGTTCCAGGCCTTCGCGCAAGGCGCCGGCATCACCCTGCATGTCGAGAATCTCTACGGCGAGAACAATCACCATATCGTCGAGAGCAGCTACAAGGCGCTGGCCCGGGCGCTGCGCGCGGCGATCGAGATCGACCCGCGCGCCGCCGCCGCCGTGCCCTCGACCAAGGGCGTGCTGGGCGGCACCCTCTGATGCGGCCGATCGCCTATACGGTCCATGGCCCCCTGCCGGAGATCGAGCTGGTGGCGGAGCGTTTCTCGCTCGCTGCCTTCCTGTTCGGTCCCCTGTGGCTGCTGGCCCATGCCGCCTGGATCGAGGCGATCCTCTGGCTCGGCTTCGTCGGGGCCGGCATCGCCGCCGGGATTTTCCTGCTGCCCGACCGGCCCCTGCCCGAGTTGAGCGTGCTGGCCGCCGCCCTGTTCACGGGCTTCGAGGCCGGCGAGATCCGCCGCCGGGTGCTGGCTCGCCGTGGCCATCAGGCCATTGGCGTCGTCTGCGGCGACAGCCGCGCCGACGCCGAGGACCGCGTCGTTCTGAAGGTGCGTTCATGACTGTCAAACCCGCCGTCGCCATCATCGACTATGGCGCGGGCAACCTGCGTTCCGCCGCCAAGGCGTTCGAGCGCATGGGCGCAGAGGTCGGCCTGTCCCCGTCGCAGATCATCGTCACCGACAAGCCCGAGGTGGTGCTTTCGGCCGAGCGCGTGGTGCTGCCGGGCGATGGCGCCTTCGCCGACTGCAAGACCTCGATCCAGGCCCTGCCGGGCATGATGGATGCCCTGACCGAAGCGGTGAAGGTGAAAGCCCGGCCGTTCTTCGGCATCTGCATCGGCATGCAGCTGATGGCGACCGAGGGGCTGGAGCACGGCCATCACGCCGGCTTCGGCTGGGTGCCGGGCGTCGTCGACCGGCTGGCGCCGGACGACAAGCGCCTGAAGATCCCGCACATGGGCTGGAACAACCTGTCCATCCGCCATCATCACCCGGTGCTGGGCCATGCCCGCTCGGGCGAACACGCCTATTTCGTCCATTCCTATGCCCTGCAGGTCGAGCGCGGCGAAGACCTGGTGGCGACCGCCGATTACGGCGGCCCGGTCACCGCCATCGTCGCCCGCGACAATCTGTTCGGCACCCAGTTCCACCCGGAGAAGAGCCAGGCTTTCGGCCTGTCGCTCATCGCCGGCTTCCTGAGGTGGCGTCCGTGATCCTCTACCCCGCGATCGACCTCAAGGGCGGCGAATGCGTCCGCCTCGCCCAGGGCGACATGGCCCGGGCCACCGTCTACAACAAGGACCCGGGCGCACAGGCAGCCGCCTTCAAGGCCCAGGGTTTCGAATGGCTGCATGTCGTCGATCTCGACGGTGCCTTCGCCGGCAATGCGGTGAACGGGCCGGCGGTCGAGGCGATCCTGAAGGCGACCGATGTTCCCGTGCAGCTGGGCGGCGGCATCCGCAGCCTCGCGATGATCGAGGGCTGGCTGAAGCGCGGCCTGACCCGCGTCATCCTCGGCACCGTCGCCCTGCGCGATCCCGCCCTCGTGATCGAAGCCTGCAAGCTGTTCCCCGGCCATGTCGCCGTGGGCATCGACGCCCGCGACGGCATGGTCGCGGTCGAGGGCTGGGCCGAAACCTCGTCGATCACGGCAATCGATCTGGCGAAACGGTTCGAGGATGCGGGCGTTTCCGCCCTCATCTTCACCGATATCGCCCGCGACGGGCTGCTGACCGGCGTCAATGTCCCGGCGACGGCGGCGCTGGCCGACGCGGTCTCGATCCCGGTCATCGCCTCGGGCGGGCTGGCCGGCCTTGCCGATATCGAGGCCCTGATGGCGGTCGCGGGCACGCCGATCGCCGGGGCCATTTCCGGCCGCGCGCTCTACGACGGGCGGCTGGACCCGGCGGCGGCGCTGGCCCTCACGAAAAGGGCGGCGTGATGCTGAAGGCCCGGGTCATCCCCTGTCTCGACGTCCACAACGGCCGCGTGGTCAAGGGCGTCAATTTCGTCGACCTGCGCGATGCCGGCGATCCCGTCGAACAGGCGCGGCTTTACGATGCCGCCGGGGCCGACGAATTGACATTCCTCGACATCACGGCGTCCAGCGACGACCGGGCGATCATGCTCGACGTGGTGCGCCACACGGCGGAACAGGTCTTCATGCCGCTGACCGTGGGCGGCGGCGTCCGCACGCTGGAGGACGTCCGGCAATTGCTGCTGGCCGGCGCCGACAAGGTCTCGATCAATTCCGCCGCCGTGGCCCGGCCCGATTTCGTGCGCGAGGCGGCGGAAAAGGTCGGTAGCCAGTCGATCGTCGTCGCCATCGACGCCAAGGGCGACAGCCACGGCAAATGGCATGTCCATACCCATGGCGGCCGGCGCAATACCGGGATCGACGCGGTCGAATGGGCGCAGCGCATGGTCTCGCTCGGCGCCGGGGAAATCCTGCTGACCTCGATGGACCGGGACGGCACCAAGGCCGGCTTCGATATCGGCCTGACCCGGGCGGTATCGGACGCCGTCACCGTGCCCGTCATCGCCTCGGGCGGGGTCGGCACCCTCGACCATCTGGCGGACGGCATTCTCGAGGGTCATGCCTCGGCCGTGCTTGCCGCCTCCATCTTCCATTTCGGCACGTTTTCGATCCGCGAGGCCAAGGAACACATGGCCGCGCGGGGCGTGCCCATGCGCCTGTGACGGGGAAGATCATGAGCGATCCCGCCATCCTCGACCGGGTGTTCCAGGTCATTCTGTCGCGAAAGGGCGCCGACACGGCGAACAGCCATGTCGCCCGGCTCTTCGCCAAGGGCCGCGCCAAGATCGCCCAGAAGGTGGGCGAGGAAGGCGTGGAAGCCGCCCTCGCCGGTCTCGCCGGCAGTGAGACGGAACTGGTCGGCGAAGCCGCCGACCTGATTTTCCATCTGTTCATCCTGCTGGCCGAACGGGGCCTGACCCCGGCCGATGTCTGGGCCGAACTCGAGGCCCGGGAAGGCCTGTCGGGGGTCGCCGAAAAGGCCAGCCGTCCGAAGGGTTAGTTCCGATGGCCTATGATCCGAGCAATATCTTCGCCCGCATCCTGCGCGGCGAGATCCCCTGCGACAAGGTGCACGAGACCGAGCACGCCCTGGCCTTCCACGACATCCACCCGCAGGCGCCGGTCCATGTCCTGGTGATCCCCAAGGGCGCTTACGTCTCGTGGGACGATTTCTCGGCCCATGCCACGGATGCCGAAATCGCCGGCTTCGTCCGCGCCGTGGGCGAGGTCGCCCGACTGGTCGGGGTCGATGCCGGCGGCTACCGCCTGCTGGCCAACCATGGGGCCAACAGCCACCAGGAGGTGCCGCATCTCCACGTGCACATCACCGGCGGCCGTCCGCTGGGTCCCCTGCTGCTGCGGCGGGGTTAGGCGTCAGTATTTCCCGGCGACGAAGTCGGCGAGGCTGACCTGCGGCCGGGGGCCGTAATGCGCCAGCACCTCGGCGGCGCAGAGCGAGCCGAGGCGGCCCGAGCGGGCAAGGCCGAGGTCGCGGGTGAGGCCATGGAGGAAGCCGGCGGCGTAGAGATCGCCGGCGCCGGTCGAATCCACCAGCTTCCCGGGCACCGCCGCGTCGATCACATGGACCTCGTCGCCGCCGACGATGACCGAGCCCTTTTCCGAGCGGGTGAGCGCGGCGGTGATGCCGAGGCCCCGCGTCGCCTGCAGGGCGGCGTCGAAGTCGCCGGTCTCGAACAGGGCGGAAATCTCGCCCTCGTTGGCGAAGAGGATATCGACCCCGCCGCCCGAGACGAGGTCGATGAATTCGCCGCGCCAGCGGTGGACGCAGAAGGCGTCGGACAGCGACAGGGCGACCCGGCGCCCGGCTTCATGGGCGGCGTTGATCGCCTTGCGGAAGGCGGCCTTGCCGTTTTCCGGGTCCCACAGATAGCCTTCGAGATAGGTGATTTCGGCATCCGCCACCTGGGCCGGATCGACATCGTCGGGACCAAGGCCGACGCAGGCGCCGAGATAGGTCGCCATGGTGCGCTGGGCATCGGGCGTCACCATGACGAGGCAGCGCGCGGTGTTGGGTCCTTCCGTCGCCGGCACGGTCTCGAAGGAGACGCCGATGGCGCGGATATCATGGGTGAAGACCTTGCCGAGGCCATCGTCCCGCACCCGGCCGATGAAGGCGGCGGCACCGCCGAGCGAGGCGACGCCCGCCATCGTGTTGGCGGCCGAGCCGCCCGAAGCCTCGACCCCGGCGTTCATCCGGCCATAAAGCGCTTCGGCCTGGGCCGCGTCGATCAGCGCCATGGAACCCTTGATCAGGCCTTCACGGTCGATGAAGGCGTCGTCGGCCGGCGCCAGCACGTCGACGATCGCATTGCCGATGCCAAGGACATCGAAACGGGCAGTGGTCATGTTCATCCCCGAAAATCTCGCGGCGCAGTATAAGGATGACGACGGACCCGTCCAGAACCGAGGAGCCATCACCCCATGTCGCTGATCCCCGCATTCCTGAAAGGATTGGAGGATGCCCTGTCGCCGCCCTTGCGGGCGATCCTGTGGCGGGTGTTGTTCATGGGCCTCGCGCTGAGCGTTCTTCTCGTCGCCGGGGCCTATCAGGGCCTCGGTTTCGCGCCCAGCACGGGCTGGATCTGGCTGGACGAGACCCTGCGCATCCTGGGCGGCATCCTGACCGGCATCGGCCTCGCCTTCATGTTCCCGGTGATGATGACGACATTGCAGTCGCTGTTCCTCGACGAGGCGGCGGCGCGGGTGGCCGCCCGGGATTACCCGGCCGATCCGCCGGGGCGGGAGATCGGCTTCGTCGAGGGCGCGGTGTCGGGACTGAAGTTTCTGGTGATCACCGTCGCCCTGAACATCGTCGCCCTGCCCCTGCAGCTTGCGGGTTTCGTGCTTCCTCTCCTCAACCTCTTGGTTTTCCTGGTCCTCAACGGCTATCTTGTCGGACGGGAATATTTCGAGCAGGTTGCCATGCGACATGCGTCGCCGGCCGAAGCCGCCGCGCGGCGGCGGGCGAATCGCCTGCTTGTATTCGGTGCCGGTCTGCTGGGGACGGCATTGATGGTGGTGCCGATCGTCAATCTGATCGCGCCGCTGGTCACACTCGCCGCCATGGTGCATCTCGAACGCGGGGTGCGCCTGTCGCGGCGACGGGGTTGAGGGGCGGGGGCCTGTACCCCGGCCCGAGGGATAGAGAGCGATCCGGCACCTGCCGGTGCTGACACTGTGAACTGGCCAGGCCAGCGAACGAGGATTCAGGAGAGATCGATGTTCGGAAAACGAAGCGGCCCCCCGGAGCCACCCCCCCAGGCCGCCAAGCCCGCCACCGCCTTCACACCCACGCCGGTCCGCCCGGCCACCCCCAGCCCTTCCCTTCAGCAGCAAGGCACGCCCGCCATGGCCGACCATGATTCGACGAGTTTCCGCCCCGAAGTCGCCCGCCCCAGCCGCGAGCTGCCGGGCATGAGCCGGCCGCTGGCGCCGTCCATGCCATCGGCGCCGCCGCCGTCGTCCGACGACAAGAAACTGATCGTCGGCCGCAACATCGTCCTGTCGGGCCAGATCACCGCCTGCGACAAGCTGGTGGTGGAAGGCCGGGTCGACGCCACCCTGACCGAGAGCCGGGTGATCGAGATCACCTCGACCGGCGTCTTCAAGGGCGCGGCCGAGATCGACGAGGCGCTGATCGGCGGCACCTTCGAGGGCACGCTGATCTGCCGCGGCCGCCTGCTGATCCGCGCCACCGGCAAGGTGAAGGGCGAGATCCGCTACGGCCAGCTGGAAATCGAATGCGGCGGCGAACTGGTCGGCGACATCAACACCGTCCAGGGCAATCCGATCGCGGCCGACCCGGCGACCACGCCCGCCCCGTCCCCGGTGGTTTCGTCCCCGGTGGTTTCGGCTCCGGCCCCGCTCACCTTCCCGTCGACTGAAGGCACGCTGGTCTGATCCCGCGATACTTCGTCGTGTGTTGAGTGCCGCGCATTTCCCGAGGGCGGTCGTCCTGGCCGCCCTCCTGGTTCTGATCGCCGCCTGCGCCGAGCCGTCGGC
>NZ_JBAQRT010000225.1:0-1643 GCF_049306435.1 Zavarzinia sp. | reverse complement strand
GCCCAGCAGGCGGCGATCGGCGCCTTTCCCCTGGGCGCGACCCTCGGCGGGATCTGGAACGGCTTCTTTCCGGCGACGGCGGGGCCGGCCCTGGTGGCCGGCGTGACCGGCAGCCTCTTCGTCGGCGCCGCCGCCCTGTCGGCCTTCGCCGGGGTGATCACCGATCCGGCGCAGCGCGCCCTTGGCCTTCATCAGCGCCGCCTGCGCAAGCTGATCGACGGCGTCGATCATGCCCTGCGCACGGGCGAGGGCTTGAGCTTCAACCCGCGCGACCATTACGTGGCCCGGGCGACCGACCTGATCGATCTGGCCCGCCTCGCCCAGCAATTGATGGTGGGCGGCGGCTGAGGCCGCCCACCGCGCCTCATCTCACGGCAAGGTCAGGGTGACCGGCGCCGGCTTGCCGGCCTCGACCGTCACTTCCGCTTCCGCGACCGCATCGCCCATCTTCAGCTCGACCACATAGGTGCCCGCGGGCACGATCCAGATGGGCGCCGCGTCATAGGCGTAGGACACCTGTTCCCGCTCGACCCCGGTGATGGCGGCGATGGTGCGGTAGATCTTCCAGCTGTAGTCGCCCTCGGGCTTGGCCCCCAGGGTGGCTTTGGCCACGATGGCGCCCGCGTTCAGGTTCAGTTCGGGCGCCAGGGCGGCCCCGGCCTTCACCTCGATCTCGGCCGAGGCCTCGGCGATGCCGGTCGTCACCTTCACGAAATACTGGCCGGCGGGCAGCTTGAAGCTGGGCGTCAGGTCATAGCTGTAGGCGACCATCTCGCCCCGGTTGCCGGCCAGATCGGTCGCCGCCGGGAAGATCTGCCACGACAGATCCTTGGTCGGCTTGGGCGCGCCCGGCGCGAAGATCGCCACCGGCTTCAACAGGCCGACCCCGAGCACGAGGCTCAGTTTCGACGTCTCGCCCGCCTTCACCGTCACCGTGCTCTCCCCCGTCGCCTCGCCGATGGTCGCGGTGACCCGGTAGGTGCCGGCGCTCAGGTGGAAGACCGGGTTGCCCTTGTAGGAATAGGTCAGGGAATCGCCGCTGTTCTCGGCGAAGACCTTCCAGCTCACGCCGTCCGTCGCCGGGGCCTCGCCCGCGCTGGGGCGGACCTCGGCCTCGACCGTGCCGCTGCCCAGGGTGATCACGACCCGGGGCTTCTCGCCGGGTTTCACATCGAAGGTGGCCTCGCCTTTCGCATCGCCATAGCGCGCGGTCAGGCGGTAACTGCCGGCGGGGACGGTGAAATCGGGTTCGGGCTTGAAGCTGTAGCCGACTTCCCTGTCGGTCATGTCGTGGATTTTCCAGGCGACTTCGGTCGCGATCAGGGGCCCGGTCTCGCTTTCGCGGATCGCGGGCAGGACAACGGCGGCGCCAAGGTCGAGCACGATCTCCTGTTTCTCGCCGGTGATCTTCACCGGCTGCTGCACCGAGGCGGCGCCAAGGCTGGCGACGACGATGTAATCCCCCGGCGGGATGGGGTCGCCGGGCGTCCAGTGGGCGCTGTAGTGGCTGGCCACGGGCTGACCCAGATCCTCCTGACCGGGGACATCCAGATAGACACCCCACCTCAGGTCCTTGTCTTCGACGGGCGCGCCCGGGGCATAGACGGCGCTGAAGCTGGTCCTGCCTTTGGCGGGGGCGGGGG
>NZ_JBAQRT010000224.1:0-16807 GCF_049306435.1 Zavarzinia sp. | reverse complement strand
ACGGCAAGGTGCTGGAAGGCGCGACCGAGGGCAATCTCTGCATCGCCGACAGCTGGCCCGGCCAGATGCGCACGGTCTACGGCGATCACGAGCGCTTCGTGCAGACCTATTTCTCGACCTACCCGGGGAAATATTTCACCGGCGACGGCTGCCGCCGCGACGAGGATGGTTACTACTGGATCACCGGTCGGGTCGACGACGTGATCAATGTCTCGGGCCACCGCATGGGCACCGCCGAGGTGGAATCCGCCCTCGTCGCCCACGCCAAGGTCGCCGAGGCCGCTGTCGTGGGCTACCCGCACGACCTCAAGGGCCAGGGCATCTATGCCTATGTCACGCTCAACGCCGGCGAGGAGCCGTCCGACGCCCTGAAGAAAGAACTGGTCGCTTGGGTCCGCCGCGAGATCGGCCCGATCGCCAGCCCCGACCTGATCCAGTTCGCCCCCGGCCTGCCCAAGACCCGCTCGGGCAAGATCATGCGCCGCATCCTGCGCAAGATCGCCGAGAACGAGTTCGGCTCCCTCGGCGATACCTCGACCCTCGCCGATCCCTCCGTCGTCAACGACCTGATCGAGAACCGCCAGAACACTTAAGGCTCACCCACCTCACCCCCCGCCCTCTCCCCCCGCAAGCGGGCGGAGAGGGGGCCACATATCTTCTCCCCCTCCGCCCTTCAGGGGGGAGAGGGGTGAGGTGAGGTGGGTGAACACCGCCGCACTTCCAGCAATACCGCCTCGACGACACCGGCGGTATTACCCAGCACCTCGTGATTCCAGAACCGGATGACGCGCCACCCCGCCGCGGCAAGCGCCGCCGTGCGTCGATCATCCGAGGCATTCTCCGCGTGCTGACCGCCATCGAGTTCGATCACCAGGCGGATTTCCGGCAGGGCGAAGTCGGCGATATAGGGGCCGATGGGATGCTGACGGCGCAGGCGGCAGGGCAGGGGCGTCTGGCGCAACGCCGACCACAGGCGCTTTTCCGCCTCGGTCGCATCGCGCCTCAGCCGGCGGGCGAGCGGTGTGGCGTCGCGACCCACCTCACCCCCCGCCCTCTCCCCCCGCAAGCGGGCGGAGAGGGAGCCACATATCTTCTCCCTCTCCGCCCTTCAGGGGGGAGAGGGTCGGGGTGAGGTGGGTGGTTCTCACTCGCACCAGCCGGCCCGCGCCTTGCCGTCATAGGCGCGGGCGAGGCCGGCGGTGATCAGGCGGTCGGCCAGGGGTTTGCCGTCGGCGCCCGAGACCAGGGCGAGGACGCGCCCGCCGTATTTGTCGTAGGCGACATCGCGAAGGGTCACCGGCTGGCCCTCGACCAGCGACCGCAGCAAGTCGCGGGCGGCGGCGGCCTTGGCCTTTTCCGCGTCGCATTTGCCGCGCAGCTCCGGCGTGTCGATGCCCAGCAGCCGGACATGGGTCACGACATCCTGGCCGAGCCAGATCGCCACCCGCACCTCCAGCGTGTCGCCGTCGACGACCTGCAGGACCTCGGCGGAAAAGGGCCCGGGCATGGTCCCCGACAGTTTCGCCAGGGCCTGGCCGGGATGGGTCCACAGGGCGGCGGCCGCCACGGCAAGCCCGGCGGCCGCCACGATGATCAGGAGAATCGGCAACAGTCGGCGGGTCATGATGGCGAACAATAAGTGAACATCGGCCGCGCAGGCAAGCACCGCAGTGGCGGGACCGTGCATCGGGTGCTAAGACAAGCGCCAATTTCCATCACCCCAGCCATTCAGGGAAGATCATGATCGCCCGCGCGCTTCTTTCGGTCTCGGACAAGACCGGCCTCATTCCCTTCGCCCTCGCCCTTGCCGATCGCGGCGTCGAACTGCTGTCCACCGGCGGCACCGCGAAGACGCTGCGCGACGCCGGGCTCAAGGTCATCGAGGTCGCGGATTACACGGGTAGCCCGGAAATCCTCGACGGTCGGGTGAAGACCCTGCATCCCAAGGTCCATGGCGGCCTCCTTGGCCGGCGCGATGTCGCCGATCATGTCGAGCAGATGAACCTGCACGGCATCGGCAATATCGATCTCGTCGTCGTCAATCTCTACCCCTTCGAGGCGACGGTGGCGCGCGGCGCCGATTGGGACGAGACGATCGAGAATATCGATATCGGCGGCCCGGCCATGATCCGCTCCGCCGCCAAGAACCATGATCACGTCACCGTCGTCGTCGAGCCCGCGGACTATCAGGCCGTGCTCGACGATCTCGCGGCCCATGGCGGCGCCACCACCCTTGCCCTGCGGCGCAAGCTGGCGGCCCGGGCCTATGCCCGCACCGCATCCTATGATGCCGCGATTTCCGGATGGTTCGCCAGGCAGCTGGACGACACCTTCCCCGAACGCCTGACCCTGTCGGGCACGCGCGCTTCTTTGCTTCGCTATGGCGAGAACCCGCATCAGGCCGCCGCGCTCTATGTCACCGGCGAGAAGCGCCCGGGCGTCGCCACCGCGCGCCAGCTCCAGGGCAAGGAGTTGTCCTACAACAATCTGAACGACACGGACGCCGCCTTCGAGCTGGTCGCCGAATTCGATCCCAAGGATGGCCCCGCCGTCGTCATCGTGAAACACGCCAATCCCTGCGGCGTCGCCACCGGCGACAGCCTGCTGGAGGCCTGGGACAAGGCGCTGATGTGCGATCCGGTCTCGGCCTTCGGCGGCATCGTCGCGGTGAATTCCACCCTCGACAAGGAAACCGCCGAGGCGATTTCCAAGATCTTCACCGAAGTCATCGTCGCCCCCGACGCGGATGATGAAGCGATCGCCGTGCTCTCGGCCAAGAAGAACCTGCGCCTGCTGATCACCGGCGGCCTGCCCGACCCCAGGGCAACAGGCCTGACCGCCAAGACCCTGGCCGGCGCCCTTCTGGTCCAGACCCGCGACGCCATCGGCGCCGACGGCAGCCGCTTCGAAGTGAAGACCAAGCGCGCGCCGTCCGACCAGGAAGTGGCCGACATGGAATTCGCCGTCAAGGTCGCCAAGCACGTGAAGTCGAATACCATCGTCTTCGTGAAGAATGGCGCCACCGTCGGCATCGGCGCCGGCCAGATGAGCCGGGTCGACAGCGCCCGCATCGCCTTCCGCAAGGCGCAGGACGCCGCCCGCACCGCCGGCCTCGACGAGCCGCTGACCAAGGGCTCGGTCGCCGCCTCCGACGCCTTCTTCCCCTTCGCCGATGGTCTCGACGTCCTCGTCGAAGCCGGGGCGACGGCAGTGGCCCAGCCCGGCGGCTCCATCCGCGACGGCGAAGTGATCGCCGCCGCCGATGCCGCCGGCCTCGCCATGGTCTTCACCGGCGAGCGGCATTTCAGGCACTGACATATAGGCCCTCAGGCGCCGGGCGGCGGCATCCGCCGCCTTGGCTCGCTGATTTTTGTTGGGCCCTCAGGCGCCGGGCGGATCGCGTCCGCGATCCTTGGCTCGCTGCGCTGAAGCTCCGCGGGGCCTCAATGGCCCTTGAAGGCTGCAACTAACATCTCGTCACTCCGGCGAAGGCCGGAGTCTCGTCGGGGCGGCGCGCTATCGGGCGCTGTGGATCACCGGCTCCCGGACGCCCGAAAGCAGCCACAGGCCGATCAGCAGGAAGGGCACGACGACGGCGATGCCGAGGCGCTGATCCTGGGTGATCTCGGTCACGATGCCGATGAGAAACGGCGCGAGGAAGGCCGTCGCCTTGCCCGACAGGGCATAGAGCCCGAAGAATTCCGTCATCATCGACGGCGGCGCCAGCCGCGCCATCAGGCTGCGGCTCGACGCCTGCGCCGGGCCGAAGGGCAGGCCGAGCACCAGGGTCGAGGCGAGGAAGGCGAGTTCCGCCGGGCTCGCGAACAAGCCGCGGTCGGGCGCCGGCGGTGTCACCTCGATGAGGAAGAAAATCCGGTCCGCCCCGATCGACAGGATGCCGATCGTGCCGACGATGAGCAGGATCAGGGAAATCGTCACCGTCCGCTTCGAGCCGATCCGCGCCTCCAGCGCGCCGCCGAGGAAAGAGCCGAGCATGGCGAGGATGTTCAGGATGATGCCGAAGATACCGATGGTCAGCAGGTCCCAGCCGAAGGTGCTGCGGGCATAGATGCCGCCGAAGGCGAAGATCGCCAGCAGTGCGTCGCCATAGATCATGTGGGCGGCGAGGAAACGCATCTGGTTGCGGTAATGGCGCAGGCCCCGCAAGGTCCCGGCCAGTTGGGACAGGCCCTGACGGATCGCCGCGCCTCGGGGCAGGCCCTGATGCGGCTTGTCGGGCACGAAGAGAAACATCGGCAGGATGAAGATGGCGAGCCAGACCGCCGACAGGGGGCCGCTCAACCGCTCCGCCTCATGGGCGGCCTTGTCGAGGCCGAAGGCCGGCACCTCGGGCAAGACGAAGAGGCCGAGCACGAGGCCGAGCGAAATCAGCCCGCCGACATAGCCCACCCCCCAGCCGATCGCCGACAGCACCCCGACCCGATGCGCCGGCACCAGGTCGGGCAGCATCGCGTTGTTGAAGACGATGGCGAATTCGGCGCCGATGGTCGCCAGCGTGATCGCGACGAGGACGAGCAGCAGCGTGCCGCCCCCCGCCCCCGGCAGCGCCAGCCACAGGAGGGCACAGCCGGCGAAGGTGAGGAAGGCCAGCGCTGCGATCCAGGGTTTGCGCGGGCCGGCGGCATCTGCGATGGCGCCCAGCACCGGCGAGAGCAGGGCGATGGCGATGCCGGCGACGGTCTGGGTATAGCCCCACCAGGCCTGTCCGGTCACCGCGTCGGGGGCGACGGCGGCGACGAAATAGGGCGCGAAGATGAAGGTCGTGACCAGGGTGAAGAAGGGCTGAAACGCCCAGTCGAAGGTGGTCCAGGAGGCTTCGGCCAGGCGTTTCGACAAGATATTCCTCCTCAGACCGAGAACTGGCCGCGCAGATGGCGGCCGGCGAAGGTCAGTTTCGACAGGCTCGCGCCGCCCTCGGTCAATTCCGCGACCAGATGGCGGGTGCGGGCGATGCCAACGGCATTGGCGGTCAGCCAGCCCTCCAACCCGCCGGGCGACCGGGTGGCGGCGGCGGCCAGCAGGCGCTGCTGGCTGTAGAGATCGTCGACCAGCGAGGTCAGCGCCAGCCGGTCCCAGTGATCGCCGGGCTCGATCGCCGCCGCCGCCTCGCGCAGGGCGTCGAGGCCGATCTCGTCGCCGAGGCGGAAATAGGCCCGGCCCAGCAGGCCGACGTCGCCGCCATCCGTCGCCGCGACGATGTCGAGCGCACCGGCGAGGAAGGGCAGCGCGGCAATGGCCCCCGCGAGGTCCGCCGAAACACCAAGTCCGGTCAGTCCGTCCCGCGCCGAGGCCAGCCGCATCGCCGCCCGCTCGGGCAGCAACGAGGGCAGCGTGTCGGCGAGCTGGGCGACGCCGGGGCGGTAACGCCCGATCGCCACGCGGATCGCCATCGGCTGCACCTCGTTGTGCAGCAGCCACATGGTGGCCTGGCGGGTGACATCGCCGGTCGCCAGCAACATGCGGGTCTGGCTGGCCGCCGGCACCTGGCCGTCGAGGGCATCGATCGCCTCGGCCAGGGCCTGCAGACCGAAGATCGCGCGGGCGGTGACATAGGCCCGGGCGATGGTGCCGGTATCGAAGCCCGTCGCTTCCTCGATGCGGGAAACGAAGGTCGGCCCCGCCCAGTTGACGATGGCATTGGCGAGGCGCGTCGCCACGATCTCGCGCCGCAGGCGGTGGCGGGCGATCTCGGCCGGATAGCGCTGCTGGATCGGGGTCGGGAAATAGGCCGCCAGCTCGTCGTCGAGGAAATCATCCTCGGGCGCGTCACCCTCGAGCAGGCTGTCCTGCAGGCGCATCTTGGCATAGGCGAGCAGGACCGATATCTCCGGTCGGGTCAGGCCCTTGCGGGCGCGGAACCGCTCCGCCAGCACGCTGTCCGGCGGCAGGAATTCGACCTTGCGGTTCAGCCGCCCGTCCGCCTCCAGCATCCGCATCAGGCGCATCTGGTTTTCCAGCGCGTGATGGCCACGCGCCTCGACCATGCTGATCGCCTGGGTCTGCAGATAATTGTCGGCGAGGACGAGAGAGCCGACCTCGTCGGTCATCTCGCGCAGGAGGGCGTCGCGCTGCTTGCGGGTCAGATCGCCCTCGGCCATCACGCCGTTCAGCAGGATCTTGATGTTCACCTCGTGGTCGGAGCAATCGACCCCGGCGGAATTGTCGATGGCGTCGGTATTGATGCGCCCGCCCGCCAGGGCGTATTCGATCCGGCCGCGCTGGGTGCAGCCCAGGTTCGCCCCCTCGCCGACCACGCGGGCGCGGATCGTTCCGGCGTCGACGCGGACGGCGTCATTGGCCTTGTCGCCGGCATCCGCCTGGCTCTCGGCCGCCGCCTTCACATAGGTGCCGATGCCGCCGAACCACAGAAGATCCACGGGCGCGCGCAGGATCGCCTGGATCAGCTCGGCCGGGGTCAGGCTTTCCGCCTCGATCCCGAGACGGGCGCGGACCTGGGGCGACAGGGGCACGGCTTTCAGCGTGCGCGGGAAGACGCCGCCGCCGGCCGAGATCGCCTCGCGGTCGAAATCGTCCCACGACGAGCGGGCCAGGGCGAACAGGCGCCGCCGCTCCGCGAAACTGGCGGCACAATCGGGATCGGGGTCGAGGAAGATGTGGCGGTGATCGAAGGCGGCGACGAGGCGGATCTTCTCCGACAGGATCATGCCGTTGCCGAAGACATCGCCCGACATGTCGCCGACACCGGCGACGGTGAAGTCCTGGCTTTGCGTGTCGTGGCCCATTTCGCGGAAATGGCGCTTCACCGCTTCCCAGCCGCCGCGCGCGGTAATGCCCATGGCCTTGTGGTCATAGCCGGCCGAACCCCCGGAGGCGAAGGCATCGCCCAGCCAGAAGCCGCGGGATTCGGCGATTTCATTGGCGATATCCGAGAAGGTCGCGGTGCCCTTGTCGGCGGCGACCACCAGATAGGGATCGTCCCGGTCGTAGCGAATAGTGCGGGCCGGCGCGACCACCACCCCGCCCCTGATGTTGTCGGTCAGGTCGAGGAGGCCGCCGATGAAGATGCGATAGCATTCGATCGCCTCGGCCTGCTGGGCGTCGCGGGTCGCGCCGACCGGCATGTGCTTCGGATAGAAGCCGCCCTTCGAGCCGGTGGGCACGATGACCGCGTTCTTCACCATCTGCGCCTTCACGAGGCCGAGGATCTCGGTCCTGAAATCCTCGCGCCGGTCGGACCAGCGGATGCCGCCCCGGGCGACCTTGCCGCCGCGCAGATGAACGCCCTCGACCCGGGGACTGAAGACCCAGATCTCGACCAGCGGCCGGGGCAGCGGCAGGCCTTCGACCTTGGGGCTGTCCAGCTTGATGGCGAGGCAGGGTCGATGGCCGCCATCGTCGCCGCGCTGGTACAGGTTGGTGCGCAGCGAGGCGTCGACGATATTGAGGAAGCGGCGCAGGATGCGGTCCTCGTCGAGGCTCTCCACCGCGTCGAGGGCGACGAGGATGGTCGCCCGCGCCGCCGCGCAGGCCAGCGGCCGGTCGCCCTCGCAGGCCGGGTCATGGCGGAGGTGAAACAGGCCGACGAGGTCGCGGGCGATCCCGGGCCAGCGCGCCAGCGTCTCCTCCATGTAGTCCTGACTATAGGCGACGCCGATCTGGCGCAGGTATTTGGCGATCGCCCGCAGCACCATGACGTCCCGCGCCGGCATGGCCGCCAGCACGACCAGCCGGTTGAAGCGGTCGTCCTCCATATGGCCGGACCACAGCAGGGCGAAGGCCTCCTCGATCAGCGGCCCCAGCGTATCGAGGGCGAGCCGACGCCCCTGCGGATCGATCAGGCGGAAATCATGCAGCCAGACCATGGGGCCATCGGCGCAGTGAAGGGCATGGGGCACTTCCTCCATGACCTTGAGGCCCATGTGCTCGATCAGCGGCAGACAGTCCGACAGGGGCAGCGGCTGGCCGAGGCGATAGAGCTTGAAGCGCAGCGAGGATTCCTCGTCCTCCAGCCGGCGGTAGAGCGCCTGGGTGACCGCGCCGACGACGCCCGCCGCGACCAGCGGCTCGGCCTTGGCGATTTCGGCCAGCGCGGCGTCGGGCGTGTGGCTTTCGCGGTAGCTGGCGGGGAAGGCCGACAGCCAGCGCCGTGCCAGCTTCAATCCCTTGTCCTCGCCCTCGGCCGCGATCAGGGCCTCGCGCAGGCGGTCGGTCCAGCCGCGCGCGGCGAGGGCGATTTCCGCCTGCAGCGCCGCAGGATCGAGGGCGGCCAGCCCGTCCGCCGTCGCCCGCACGATCAGATGGACCCGGGCGAGGGCGGTATGGCCGACGAGACTGGTGCGCGAAATGACTTCGCCGCCGGCCGCCCGGCACAGGATCACTTCGACGCACTGGCGCAGGGCCGTGTCGAACTGGTCGCGCGGCAGATAGACGAGGGCGGAAATCCAGCGCGAAAAGGCATCGACGCGCAGGAACAGGCCGGTATGCGGCCGCTCCTCCAGCCGCAGGATGCCGAGGGCGATCTGGGCCAGCTCCGCCTCGTCGATCTGGAACAGCTCGTCGCGCGGATAGGTCTCGAGCGTGTTCAGCAGGGCCTTGCCGTCATGGCTGTTCGGCGCGAAGCCCGCCCGGGTCAGCACCCGCGCCACCTTATCCCGCAGCAGGGGAATGTCGCGCGGCCGCAGCTGATAGGCGGTCGAGGCGAAGAGGCCGTAGAAGCGCCGCTCCCCGACCGGCTTTCCTTCGGCGTCGAAGCGCTTCACGCCGACGAAATCCATGATGCCGCGCCGGTGCACCGTGGATTCGAGATTGGATTTGGTGACGATCAGGGCGGTGTCGCTGTCCCGCAGGTGATGCACACCGGCGTCGCCGTCCCGGCCCATGGCATGGATGCCGGCATCGCGCAGCAGGCCAAGGCCGGCGGCCTGCACCAGTTCCCCGTCGCGCAGGACGTAGTCGCGGGCGCCCAGGAGGACGAAATTCTCGTCTCGCATCCAGCGCAGGAAGGCGACCTGTTCGGGCTTGCGATCGTCCGTGCCCGGCGCGGCGGCCAGCGCCTCCGCCGTCTCCTCGAGGAGGGTCAGCATGGCGCGCCAGTCCTCGACCGCCGCCCGCACGTCCGACAGGATATGGTCGAGGCGGCCGGCGAGGGCGGCCCGGGAATCCGCGTCGCCGTCCTCGTCGATCTCGATATGAATGAGGGATTCGGCGATGGCCCCGGGGCTTTCGGGGGCGCAGAGCGCCAGGCGCTTTCCGCCCTCGTCCCGCGTCACGGTCAGGATCGGATGGGCGATCAGATGCACGCCCCGGCCCTCGCGCGCCAGGGCGGCGGTGATGGAATCGACCAGGAACGGCATGTCGTCGGTGACGGTCTCGACCACCGTGTGCGGGCTGTACCAGCCGTGGGCGTCGAGCCGGGGATTGAAGACCCGTACCCGGTTGCCGCCCTTGCCGCGTTCGGCGGCGAAGCGCCAGTGGCCGAGGGCGGCGCCGAACAGCGCTTCCGGCGAGCGGGCCAGGAGGTCCTCGGTGCCGAGATGCTCGAAATAGCGGGCGACCACTTCCGCCGCCTCGCCCGAGCCGAGCCGGGCGCGGGCCTCGGCGGTGATTGCCTCGATCTGGTCGCGCCGCGCTTGCGCCGCCTTGTTCTCGACCATGGACCTTCTCCTCGCGTGTCGCGGATCGAGGCGAGCCTAGCCGAGGCTGGCGACAGGACCAAGGCGGGTCAGCGACATTCCGTCGCTCCGGTCCCGGAACATGGCCCCATCATGCGACAGATTGACGCATGTGGTGCCGATCGCCGGCCCACAACCATCGCGAATTGCCGTTATGTGAAGTAAATGCTCGGAAAAACGGGAAGGCGTTAGGAATGTGTTTGCCCTTTACGCCGGGGCACTGTGAAACTTGGGGCCTGCACGCAACGTTTGGTAGTGGTATAAGACGATAAATGCCATCCCTTGGAAATTCGCCGTCTCCGGGCATGGTGGGTCAGCACAACCGCCCATTGGCAATATTACAATGCTATGATAGCAAATGATCCGGGGGGCGCATTTCTAAGTAAATCTGGCCGCCTTCTTGAATTCTGAAATGTCGCGCGGCCAAGCGCCAAGGAGAATACTGATGCCGACCAAGGCAAATCCGGTTGATGTCCATGTCGGGGCGAGGGTCAAACTCCGTCGCCAGCTCCTGGGTTTCAGCCAGACGGAACTCGGCAATGCCCTGGAGTTGACCTTCCAGCAGGTCCAGAAATACGAAAAGGGCACCAACAGGATTTCCGCCTCCAAGCTGCACAAGATGGCGGAAGTTCTCGATGTGCCGATTTCCTTTTTCTTCGACGGTGTCGAAGGCACCAGGAGCGAGAGCGAGTCCGGCGATCTCGACCTCATGTCGCGCGCCGAGACCATCAGCCTCGTCCGGGCCTATTACCTGATCGAGGATGAAGCGGTACGGCGCAAGGTGATCGAGCTGCTGCGCACGCTGGGCAAGGATTCTTCCGACGCCTGAAGGCGGTTCTCATCGCGGTTCAGAAGCCCGCCCCCTTACCCGGGGCGGGCTTTTTCATTATAGTCCGACGCCATGATCGACAACGGCCGCACGCTTCCTCCGACGATCACGCGCAAGCGCGTGATGCTGATCCATTGCGCGCGCATCGGCTACAACCCCTAGGTCTGGCCGCGTTACCTCCTTCGTCTCTTTCCTGTATCGTTTCATCCGACGAGGCCGATCGCCATGACCGCCACTCCCGTTCGCAATTCGACCAAGGCCCTGCAGGCCGCCGATGCCCGCCACCACCTGCATCCCTTCACCGACCATGCCGGTCTCGCCGCCAAGGGCGCGCGCGTCATCACAAGGGCGGAAGGCGTCCGTCTGTGGGATTCCGAAGGCCACGGCATGATCGACGGCATGTCGGGCCTGTGGTGCGTCAATGTCGGCTACGGCCGGGCCGAGCTGGCCGAGGTCGCCAAGCAGCAGCTGCTCGAACTGCCCTATTACAACACCTTCTTCCAGACCACCCACCCGCCGGTGGTCGCCCTGTCCGAGAAGCTGGCCTCGATCGCGCCCCCGGGCATGGATCTCGTCACCTACGCCGGCTCGGGTTCGGAAGCGAACGACACCATCGCCAAGCTCGTCCGCTACTTCTGGAACCTGCACGGCAAGCCGCGCAAGAAGACCATCATCAGCCGCAATTACGCCTATCACGGCGTGACCATGCAGGCGGCGTCCATGTCGGGCCTGACCGCCATGCACCCACAGTTCGACCTGCCGCTGCCCGGCGTCGTCCACGTCGAGGCGCCCTATTGGTACGCCCATGGCGGCGACCTCAGCCCGGACGAATTCGGCCTGAAGGCGGCCCGCGCGGTCGAGAAGAAGATCCTCGAACTCGGACCGGAAAACGTCGGCGCCTTCATCGGCGAGCCGATCCAGGGCGCCGGCGGCGTGATCATTCCGCCCGCCACCTATTGGCCCGAGATCATGCGCATCTGTCGCCAGTATGATGTGCTGGTGATCGCCGACGAAGTGATCTGCGGCTTCGGCCGGACCGGCAAATGGTTCGGCAGCCAGACCTTCGGCATCCAGCCCGATTTCATGACCATGGCCAAGGGCCTGACCTCGGGCTACATCCCGATGGCCGGCATCATGATGGGCGGCCGCGTCGCCGAGACCTTCCGTACCGCGGGCGAGGAAATCGTCCATGGCTTCACCTATTCCGGCCATCCGGTCGCTGCGGCGGTTGCCCTCCGTAACCTCGAGATCATGGAAGAGGAAGGCCTGATCGAAGCCGCCGGCGGCGAGATCGGCGATTATTTCCAGGCAAGTCTGCGCAGCGCGCTCGGCGATCACCGGCTGGTCGGCGAAGTGCGCGGCGTCGGCATGATCGCGGCGATGGAACTGGTCGAGCACAAGCCGAGCCATTCCTACTTCGATCCGAAGCGCGGCGTCGGCACCCAGTGCCGCAACCATTGCTTCGCCAACGGCCTCGTCATGCGGGCTTGTCGCGACGTGATGGTGCTCGCCCCGCCGCTGTCGATCACCAAGCCCGAGATCGACGAACTGGTCGGCCTCGCCGCCGACTGCATCGAGCGGACGGCGGTCGATCTCGGCCGCTAGGCCTTCCGGGGCTCACCCGGCCGGCGCTGCGAAGAAGCGGTTCGCCGGCCGGGGCAGGCCCAGGTTTTCGCGCAAAGTCCGCCCCTCGTATTCGGTGCGGAACAGGCCGCGGCGCTGCAATTCCGGCACGACCTGGTCGACGAATTCGTCGAGCCCGCCGGGCAGCCAGGGGAACATGATGTTGAAACCGTCGCTCCCCTCCGTTTCCAGCCATTCCTCCATCTCGTCGGCGATCGTCTGCGCCGTGCCGACGAAGGACAGGCCGGCATAGCCGCCGAGGCGCTGGGCGAGCTGGCGCACGCTCAAGCCCTCGCGCTCGGCGAGTTCGATCACCCGCTCCCGGCTGCTCTTGCTGTCGTTGGTCTCGGGGATCGGCGGCAGCGGCCCGTCCGGATCGAAGCCCGAGGCGTCATGGCCGAGCGCGACCGAGAGCGAGGCGATGGCACTTTCATAATGGACGAGACTGTCGAGCTTCAGGCGCCTCTGCTTCGCCGCCTCGACCGTGTCGCCGATGACGACGAAGGCGGCCGGGAGGATCTTCAGGTGATCGCGCGGGCGCCCCAAGCGATCCATCCGGCCCTTCACATCGGCATAGAAGCCGCGCGCCCCGGCGAGCGTGGAGGGGGCGGCGAAGACCAGCTCCGCCGTCTCGGCCGCGAGCTGGCGCCCGG
Source organism: Zavarzinia sp. (assembly GCF_049306435.1). Taxonomy (NCBI): domain Bacteria; kingdom Pseudomonadati; phylum Pseudomonadota; class Alphaproteobacteria; order Rhodospirillales; family Zavarziniaceae; genus Zavarzinia; species Zavarzinia sp. The sequence continues at coordinate 4,049 of NZ_JBAQRT010000224.1, read as the reverse complement.
GCTCGGAAGCGCCCGCCTGCACGATCACCGGCCAGCCCTGCACCGGCCGCGCGATATGCAGCGGCCCCCGCACCGAGAGATATTCGCCCTTGTGGTTCAGCCGGTGCATCCGTTCGGGATCGAAGAAGATGCCGCTGTCTGCGTCGCGGATGAAGGCATCGTCGGCGAAACTGTCCCACAGGCCGGTGACGACATCGTAGAACTCGCGCGCCCGGCGATAGCGGTCGCCATGCTCCATATGGCTGTCGCGGCCGAAGTTCAGCGCCGCGTCGGGGTTGGAGGTGGTGACGATGTTCCAGCCCGCCCGCCCCTCGCTGATGTGATCGAGCGAGGCGAAGCGCCGCGCGATGTGGAACGGCTCGTCGAAAGTGGTCGAGGCGGTGGCGATCAGCCCGATCCGCTCGGTCACCATGGCGAGGGCGGACAGCAGGGTGAAAGGCTCGAAGGAGGTGACCGTGTGGCTGCGCCGCAAGGCCTCGATCGGCATGTTGAGGACGGCGAGGTGATCGGCCATGAAAAAGGCGTCGAACTTGCCCGCCTCGAGCTTCTGGATAGAGCGGGTGAGGTGGCGCAGGTTGAAATTGGCGTCCGCCTGGGCGCCGGGCCAGCGCCAGGCGCCGGTATGGATGCTGACGGGCCGCATGAAGGCCCCCAATCGAAGCTGCCGGCGGCTGGTCATCGCCATACTCCATACGCATCGCGTAATTCTTGTTTCACCCTGTAATCGGAATGGTAAATGCCCCGGCCGGGACCGACCAGCCGCGCCGCTCGCGGGGGTGCATTGCGCGTCGACGATACATGCCCCGCCTAATCCCTTTGGAGGTGGGCGGCCATCGCCGCCGCGCCTAGCCTGCCGGAAAACGGGGAGGGGGCGATCATGACCACAGGGGCGGACAAGGCATTCGAAGGCTGGACTCTCGGCCCCTTGCGCCTGCGCAACCGCTTTATCAAATCCGGCGCGAACGAGGGCATGTATCGCGGCAGCCTGCCGACCCGGGCTCTCGTCAATCACCACCGCCAGATCGCCGCCGGTGGCGTCGCCCTGACCACCATGGCCTATGCCGCGATCGAGCGGGACGGCCGCACCTTCGAGGATCAGCTGTGGCTGCGGCCGGAAGCGGTCGGCCCCTTGCGCGTGCTGACCGATGCCGTGCACCGGGAAGGCGCCGCGGCCTCGGCCCAGATCACCCATGGCGGCGCCTTCGGTTTCGTGAAGCCATCGGACGGCCGACGGCCGGCCAGCGCCTCCGCCGGGTTTAATCCTTCGGGCGCGCTGCATGGCATGATGCTGAAACGCGCCCTGACCCCGGCCGAACTGGACCTGCTCGCCGATCGTTTCGCCGCCGCCGCCGTCACTGCCCGGGAGGCTGGTTTCGACGCGGTCGAGATTCACATGGGCCATGGCTATCTGCTCAGCCAGTTCCTGTCGCCCGGCGAGAACAAAAGGCGCGACGACTTCGGCGGCTCGGTCGAGGGGCGCGCCCGCTTCCCCCGCATGGTGCTGCGCCGGGTGCTCGACGCGGTCGGGCGCGACATGGCCGTCCTGTGCAAGATCGGCGTTCACGAAGGCTATCGCGGCGGTGCCGGGGCCGGTCAGGCCGCCGAACTCGCCCGCCTGCTCGAAGCCGAGGGCGCCCACATGCTCGTGCTCTCTGCCGGCATGAATGTGCAATCGCCCTGGTGGATCTTCGGCTCGAAAATGCCGATCGCCGAGATGAAACAGGCCGAGCCGTCGTTCATCGCCAGGCGGGCCCTCGACATGCTGGCCCTGATGCAGCCGCGTCGCCTAGAGTTCCACGAGCTGTATTTGCGCGAATTCTCCCGCCAGGTGCGGGCGGCGGTCTCGATGCCGCTCGGCTATCTCGGCGGGGTGAAATCCATCGGCAATGTCGCGGACGTGCTGGCCGATGGCTTCGACGCCATCGTGCTGGGCCGGGCGCTGCTGCATGACCCCGATCTGGTCGAGGCTTTCCGCGACGGACGACTGACCGCATCGGGCTGCACCTCGTGTAATCAGTGTGTTGCCACGATGCACGGCCCCTCGGGGAGCCACTGCGTGCTGCTGCCGGCGCCCGACCCCCGGGAAAACGCCATCATCGCCCGCTGACCCATGGGGGTGGGGGAGCCGCCCCCCTGCGGTCCCCCTATTCCCCTCCCCCCAGACGGGGGGATATGGACCGGGGCACCCCGCCCAGAATAGACCCAACGAAAACGAGGAAACGTCAGGTTGAGCAATGCGACCCCCGTCCGGGGCCGGCCGAAAGGCGCCGGTGCCGGGCGACGGCGAAGCCTTGCCCGGCACCGGGGTGACACCCGCTGGCGCTTCCCCCAATGGCGGGAGAGGGCATGGGTCTGCTCATCAATATCGACAACGGCGGCACGCTGACGGATATCTGCGTGATCGACGGGGCGAAGGTCCACCACACCAAGACCATCACCACGCCCTATGACTTGTCGAAATGCTTCTTCGAGGGTCTGAAGAAAGCCTCCGTCGCCGTCTATGGCGAGGAAAGGCTGCTCGACCTCCTGGTCGCCACCGATCACATCCGTTACTCGACGACCCAGGGCACCAACGCCATCGTCGAGAAGAAGGGTCCCCGCCTCGGCCTGATCCATTCCGCTGGCGACGATATCACCGGCCTGTCCGCCTCGGCCGACGCCAAGGCGATGTTCGACGTTCTCGTCGGCGACCGGGTGCAGGCGATCGACCTCGCCCTGACCGGCGACGCCTTCGACGGCGCCCTGGTTTCGGCGATCAACGCCCTGACCAACAATGGCGCCAACCGCATCGTCATCAGCCTCGGCGGCGACGATTACCGGGCGGGCGAGAAGCGGCTGAAACAGGCGATCCTGCGCAAGTTCCCGCGCCATCTGCTGGGCGTCGTGCCCGTGCTCTGCGCTTCGGAGCTGGTCGACGACGGCGATGCGGCGCGGCGCGGCTGGTCGGCGCTGATCAACGCCTTCCTGCATCCCGCCATGGAAGGCTTCCTCTATAACGCGGAGGCGATCCTGCGCGAATGGAAGCACCAAAACCCGCTGCTGATCTTCCGCAACGATGGTGACAGCGCCCGCGTCGCCCGCACCATCGCGGTCAAGACCTATGGCTCCGGCCCCCAGGGCGGCATGGAAGGCGCCCGGGCGCTGGCGGCGCATTACGGCTTCAAGCGTCTCCTGACCATGGATATCGGCGGCACCACGACCGATATCGGCCTCGTCGAGAACGGCGCCCCGCGGGCGCTGCGCCGGGGCGAGATCGAGAATATCGAAATCTCCTTCCCGCTCTCGGACATCGTCTCGGTCGGGGTCGGCGGCTCCTCCATCCTCAAGGTCGAGGATGGCGCGATCAAGGTCGGGCCGGAATCGGCCGGCGGGGCGCCGGGGCCGGCCTGCTTCGGCCTCGGCGGCACAAGGCCGACCATCACCGACGTCTTCCTGTTGTCCGGCCTCATCGATCCCGCGACCTATTTCGGCGGGGCCATGACCCTCGACCGGGCGCGGGCCGAGGCCGCGGTGCGCGGCGCCATCGCCGAGCCGCTCGGCCTCGATCTGCCGGCGGCGCTCGCCGCGGCGGAAAAGGCCTGGGTCGGCAAGATCGCCGACAGCCTGAAGGCTTTCACCACGATCGACGCCGACACGACGCTCGCCGCCTTCGGCGGGGCCGGGCCCTTCGTCGTCTCGGCGGTGGCCGAGGCGGCCGGGATCGGCCAGGTGATCATTCCGGGCCTCGCCGCCGTCTTCTCGGCCTTCGGCATCGGCTTTTCCGATATCGCGCAAGGTTACAGCCGCAATGTCGGCACGGGTTCGGCCGAAGCGCTGGAAGCGGCGGCGGCGGAACTGGTCGACCGGGCCAGGCGCGACATGTTCGCCGAAGGTTTCGACCTCGCCGATTGCCGCCTCGACTGGTCGCTGACCAGGGACAGCGCCGGCGCGGGCGAGGCCATCGCCTGGAGCCGGGGCGCCGCCTTGCCCGCCGTCCTCGCCGGGGCCAATGACATCGTGATCGAGCTGCGCGCGGTCCGCCCGATCAATCACGCCAGATTGGTGAACGG
>NZ_JBAQRT010000223.1:0-2225 GCF_049306435.1 Zavarzinia sp. | reverse complement strand
GGCAATCCGCCGCCCGCGCCGGCCGGCGCCGGCACCGCGCCTTCGACCGGGAACAGGACATTGCCGAAGCGGGCCACGCCATAGGCTGTCACATCCGGTTGGCGGCAGGGGCCAAGGTCGGCGAGGGCCAGCCGGGCCGACCAGCCGGCGGTGGTCAGATTGGGGTGGCGGGCGGCGATATCGTCGCGCGGCTGGCTCACCGGCACGCTGGCGATCACCCGGTCGCAGGCGACCAGCAGGACATCGGACATGCGCAGGCCCAGCGACATGTCGCCGGCCCAGCCCGACAGGGCGAGAACATCGCCCTCGACCGTGGTTTCCTCGATCCGGCCGACGTTCGTGTCGGTACTGGCCGGCGCCCACAGCCAGACCGGATAGGTCTCGTCTCCGCCCCGACTGTCGACCGCGAGGGCCACCGGATCGTCGCCCGTGGGCATGGTCAGCAACTCGAGGCCGGTCGGCGGCCCGGCGGCGGCGGCGGCACGGGTGCCCGTGTCCTTCCCCGGCAGGTTACCGGCGAGCAGGGCCGCGGCGCCGGCGGAAACGACGGCGACGATGAGAATTCGGGCAAGGCGGGCGACAGACATGGTGGCCTACGGGCAACACTGGCGACAAAGGGTAGAGCCACTCTAGCATGACCGGCCTGCCGATGCTTGCACCCGCAATCTCATGGGCGGATGATCCATGAACATTTGTCCTGGCCAGCCATGGACCATCCTGACCTTTCCGCCCCCGTCATCGCGTCCCCCGCGCGGCTCCTCCCGAGCCGGCGCGGTCTGTTGCTGGCGTCGTTCGGCCTCTTGCTCGGCGGTCGGGCACCGCAGGCGCAGGAAGCGCGCTATCTGAGGATCGCGACCGGCAGCGCCGCCGGCACCTATTACCCGGTGGGCGAGACCATCGCCCGCCTGCTCAGCCATCCGCCCGGCCTGCCGCCCTGCGACGCGGGCGCGCCCTGCGGGGTGCCCGGCCTCGTCGCCACGGCGGAAACCAGCCAGGGTTCGGTCGAGAATGTCCAGGCGGTCGCGACCCGCGCGGTCGAGACGGCGCTGGCGCAGGCGGATGTCGTCGCGCTGGCTCATGCCGGCAAACTGTTTCCCGACCAGCCACCCCTCGACAATCTGCGGGTAATCGCCAATCTGTACCGCGAGAGCATGCATCTCGTCGCCCGGCGGGACGCTGGCATCACCTCGGTCAAGGATCTGGCGGGCAAGCGCGTGTCGCTCGACCGGGCAGGTTCGGGCACCAGGGGCGACGCGCTGATGATCCTCAAGGCTTACGGCGTCGCCACCAAGCGCCTGACCGAGGTCGAACTGGGGCCATCGCAATCGGCCGATGCCCTGATCAGCGGCGAGATCGACGCTTTCTTCTTTCTGGGCGGGGTGCCGGCCGCCGGCGTCGCCGACATCGCCCCGGCGCGCCAGATCGTGCTGATCCCGATCAACGGGCCGGCGCGGGAGCGCCTGCTGGCGGAGGGCCGGTTCTTCATGGCGGGTTTCATTCCGTCCGGTGCCTATCCGACGGTGATGGCGACCGAGACGGTCGATGTCGGCGCGCAATGGATCTGCGCCGCCGAGGCCAGCGAAGCCCTGATCCACGACATCACGAGGACGCTGTTCGCCCCCGAGAATGCCGCGACCCTGGCCGCCGGCCATCCCCGCGCCGCCACCATCAGTCTCGACGGGGCGACGGCGGGGATCGCCGTGCCCCTGCACCCCGGCGCCGCCCGCTTCTATCAGGAAAAGGGCATCAGCCTGCCGGTCACCGGGCCGATCTGACCCCCGCCTTTGAACCCTGGCATTCGTTGCCCCGGCACAGGCCGGGGCCTTTGGACGAGAGTGGCGCCCGTGCCGGCCCGAAACCCGGCCTTCGCCGGGATGACGACAAGGGGCGTGCGGCATCCATCATTCGTCTAGACCGCGTAACTTCGCGCCAGGGCCTCGGCCCGGTGTTCGGCGTCGACGGCGCGAGGGATCGCGCCCTCGATCCGGGCGAGGCGGGCCAGGTCGCGGAAGTGGCGGGCGACGGTCGGGCGGCGCCGCGCCCGCTCGGACAGGAGGGCGGCGAGGTCGCGGGTCTGGCCCGATTTCAGGCAGGCATCGACATAGGTCTGGACGAAGAGGTCGCGCTGGGCCCGGCTGCCGCCGATCAGCTCGATCCGGGGCAGGGCGGCGCATATTTCCGTCGCGGCCTCCCGGTACTGGCCGGCGGCATGGGCGGCGAGGCCC
>NZ_JBAQRT010000222.1:0-4705 GCF_049306435.1 Zavarzinia sp. | reverse complement strand
GCGTCGAGACGGTCGAAGACGGCACGGATGGCGGCGACATCCGCCGGATCGGGCAGCCTCAGCCCGCGCTCCCAGTGGGAGAGCCGGCGTTGCGGCAGGCCGGTCAGCCGGGCCAGCGCGGCCTGGCTGAGACCGCGCGCCTGCCGGCCCTGCCGGATCCAGTCCGGCGCGGGCTTCACCGCCACCCCCGCGTCACATCCCCCGCCTTGACCCGGGCGATGCCCCGGCCGGTGAAAGCCCGATGCGCGTCATCCAGCGAGCCGGCGAGATCGATCGCCCGGCAGGCATCCTCGACCACCACCGCCTCGAAACCCGCGTCATGGGCATCCTCGGCCGAATAGCGGACGCAGAAATCGAGCGCGAGGCCGGCGATGAAGACCCGGGTCAAGCCCCTCTCGCGCAGGTAGCCGGCAAGGCCGGTCGGGGTGCGGCGGTCGTTCTCGAAGAAGGCGGAATAGGAATCGATGCCTGGATGCCAGCCCTTGCGCAGCAGCAACTGGCTGTTCTGAATGTCGATATCCCCATGCAGGGCGGCGCCGGCCGTTCCCTGCACGCAATGGTCGGGCCACAGGGTTTGGGCGCCATAAGGCATGTCGACGGTCTCGAACGGTTGGCGGCCGTCATGGGCGCTGGCGAAGGAGCGATGGCCGGGCGGATGCCAGTCCTGGGTCAGCACGACATGGGCGAAGGCCCGCGCCAAGCGGTTGATCACAGGCACCACCGCATCGCCATCCGGCACCGCGAGGCTGCCGCCCGGGCAGAAATCATTCTGCACGTCGACGACCAGCAGGAGATCGCTGTCGGCGGGGGCGAGCGGCATCGGCACATATCCTCGTCAGGTTCCGGCGGCAAGCCTAGCACGAGGTGGGGCGGCGTTGATCCAGCGCAACGCATGTCCGGGCGCGGCGGTGCATCAATGGCCGGGAGTTCCGGGGCGAAGATCGCCCCGGGCGCCATGGAGAATACTGATGGCCACTGCCGACGACCTGACCATCCCCCTCGAGAAACTCGCCTATTTCGTCCTGAAGGTGCGCGAGTACGATGTGAAGGAAGCGCCGAACGACGCGGAAGACGGCGGCTCCAACGCCAGCGACGACGGCATGGTCTCGGTGCTCGAGGATCATGGCGACGATCCCGTGCGGGCCGAGTTGTTCGCCTTCATCAACGGGCTCAACGATGACGAGAAGGTCGATCTCGTCGCCCTCGTCTGGCTGGGCCGGGGCGATGGCGATTTCGACGACTGGGACGAATTGCGCGCCCACGCCGCCGCCAACAAGCACCGCACCGCCCGCTATCTGCTGGGCATTCCCCTCGTCGGCGATTTCGTCGAGGAAGGGTTGGAGCAACTGGGCGCCTCGCTCTCCGAGATCGAAACCGAGATGCTCTGACCGCGATCAGTCCTTCGGCAGGTTGGCCGCGAGTTCGGCCAGCCAGACCGACGCCTCGCCGTCCGAGGGTGCGCGCCAGTCGCCCCGGGGCGAAAGCGAACCGCCGGAGCTGATCTTCGGCCCGTTCGGCAAGGTCGAGCGCTTGAACTGGCTGGTGAAGAAGCGGCGCAGGAAAACCTCCATCCAGCGGCGGATCTCGGCCAGGGAATAGGCCCGGCGCTCCGCCGCCGGCAGATCCATCGGCCAGACGCCCGCATTGGCATCACCCCAGGCGTGATGGGCGAGATAGGCGATGCGCGACGGCCGGAAGCCATAGCGGGTCAGGTAATAGAGCGTGAAATCCTGCAAGGCGTAGGGGCCGACGATCTGCTGCGTCGACTGGATCTGCTGGCCGGGCGCGGCGGGCACCAGTTCGGGCGAGATTTCGGTCGCGAGGATCGCCTGGAGGATTTCCACCGTCTCCTCGTCCACATCGCCCGAGCGGGCGACGAAGCGGATCAGATGCTGGATCAGCGTCTTCGGCACCGAGGCATTGACGTTGTAGTGGGACATATGGTCCCCGACGCCATAGGTGCACCAGCCGAGCGCCAGCTCCGACAAATCGCCCGTGCCGACGACGAGGCCGCCGTTGTGATTGGCGAGGCGGAACAGATAATCGGTACGCAGGCCCGCCTGGACATTCTCGAAGGTGACGTCATAGACCGCGCGGCCATCGGCGTAAGGATGGCCCATGTCGGCCAGCATCTGGCGGGCGGCGGGGCGGATGTCGATTTCGGCCGCCGTCACCCCGAGCGCCCGCATCAGCGCCCAGGCATTGCTTTTGGTTTCGTCCGAGGTGGCGAAGCCGGGCAGCGTATAGGCGAGGACATCGCCGCGCGGCCGGCCAAGCAGATCCATTGCCTTCACGGCGACGATCAGTGCCTGCGTCGAATCGAGCCCGCCGGAGACACCGATGACCGCCTTGGACAGACCGGTCGCCTGCAGCCGCTTGGCCAGGCCCTGGACCTGGATGTGATAGGCCTCGTAGCAATCCTCGCGCAGGCGCGCCGGATCGGCCGGTACGAAGGGGAAGCGCTCCACCGCCCGGCCCAGGGTCACGGTGCGTTCAGGCGCGTCCTGGGCGAAGGCGACGGTGCGGAATGCCGCCTCGCCCTCTTCCCGCTGGCAGTCGCCGAAAGTGTTCACCCGCATCCGCTCCTGCCGCAGGCGGGCAAGGTCGATGTCGGCGATCGCCATTTCGGCCCTCACGGGGAAACGGTCGGTCTCGGCCAGCAGGCGGCCGTTCTCGAAGATCGCGGCCTGGCCGTCCCAGGCGAGGTCCGTGGTCGATTCGCCCGGCCCCGCCGCCGAATAGGCATAGGCGGCGATCATCCGCGCTGACTGGCTGGCGCAGAGCAGGCGGCGGTCTTCCGCCTTGCCGATGGTGATATTGCTGGCGGACAGATTGAGCAGGATCTCGGCCCCGGCCAGCGCGCCCCTCGTGGAGGGCGGCAGGGGCACCCAGACGTCTTCGCAAATCTCGATATGGAACGTGTAGGCGATGCTGCCGGTGGAGCGGAACAGCAGGTCCATGCCGAAGGGCACCGCGCGGCCGGCGACCGTGATCTCGCGCCCCATGACGCCGAGGCCCGGGGTGAAATGGCGCCGCTCGTAGAATTCGCGGTAGTTGGGCAGGTAAGCCTTGGGCACCACGCCCAGGATCTCGCCCCGGTGGATGACGACGGCGGTATTGTAAAGCCTTCCGGCGGACCGCAGCGGCGCGCCCACGACGAGAACCGGCAGCAGCGCCTTCGATTCGTCGACCAGACGGGCGATCGCCGCCTCCACCGCGTCGAGCATCGCATCCTGGAACAGGAGGTCATCGATCGCATAGGACGACAGGCCCAGTTCCGGGAACAGCAGCACCGCTGTACCGGCAGCATCGCCCGCCCGGGCGAGTTTCAGGGTCTCGTCGACGGCGAATCCCGGGTTCCCCACCGCCGCGCGCGGCACGCAGGAAGCGATGCGGACGAAGTCATGGGCGTAGAGCGAAGCGAAATCCATCGGCGGCACAGATCCTGTTGCGGCCCGCCGCCGCTGCGGCGGGCTTTACCGGGCGGGCCGCGTCGGGGCCACGCTCAGCGATAGACAAGTACAGGAATTTTCGAATGCGTCAGCACTTTCGTGGTCACGCTGCCCAGAAGCAGGGCAGATATGCCGCGCCGACCGTTCGAGGCCATCACGATGAGATCGCAGCCCTTGGACTCGGCCTGATCGATGATCGCCTTGTAGGGCTCGGCATGAACGACGACGGCGGTATCGCATTCCAGGCCGAGGGCCGCCGCCTTGGTCTTGGCGTCGGCGACGGCGGCCTTGGACTGATCGAGCGAGCGCTGCTCGAATTCCGCCCGCAGCGTGTCGACCTGCAGGACCTCGGTGTAATAGATGGTCGGATAGGGCTCGGCGACGGCGACCACCGAAACGCTCGCGCCCATTTCCTTGGCCAGCGCAAAGGCCGAATCGACAGCCGCCAGTGAAAGCGCGGAACCGTCCGTCGGCACGAGAAGATGTTTGTACATGGCACTTTCCTTGGTCTGACCCGTCCTATGTAGGCCCGGACGGGGTGTCTGCCCCTTGATCAGGATCAAACGCACGCGCGCAACCGCCGCGATGTTTAGCGATTGCCTTGGCGGCATCAGCCTGTACCTTTTCAGCATCACGAGCGAGGGGAGTCGCAACGCATGTCGTCCTATCCCATCGAAAAGATCGAAGGTATCGGTCCCGTCTTCGGCGCCAGGCTGAGGGAAGTCGGCATCGACACGACCGGCGAATTGCTGAAGGCGGCCGCCTCGCCGGCGGATCGCGAGGCCCTCGCCGAGAAGACCGGATTTTCCACCAAGCAAATCCTGGAATGGGCCAATCGCGCCGATCTGATGCGCATCAAGGGCGTCGGCGAGGAATATGGCGACCTGCTGGAATTCGCCGGTGTCGACACGGTGAAGGAATTGCAGCACCGCGTGCCGGCCAATCTCCACAAGAAACTGGTCGAGGTGAACGAGGCGAAGAACCTCGTCCGGCGCCTGCCGAGCGAAGCCGATGTCGCCGACTGGATCGAACAGGCGAAATCGCTGCCCCCCATCCTGACCTACTGAGGGTCAAGGCGCGAATCATGACCGATGTAACCAACCGGGGCCGCGGGCGCCGGTTGCTTTCGATTGTCCTGGCCGCCGTCATCGGCCTTGGTCCCGTTGGCGCCAACCTGTCGGCGCCGGCCCTGCGGCTGGCGATCGGGGCCGGCGTCGCCGCCCTGTGGCTCGGCCCCGGGGCGAGCGAGGCCG
>NZ_JBAQRT010000221.1:0-5561 GCF_049306435.1 Zavarzinia sp. | reverse complement strand
GACATCAGCCGCACCGCCGCCGACGTACTGTTCCAGGGCGCGGGCCTGTCCGCCGTCCCGGCCACCCTGTCGGTCGCGCGCCGTTCGCAGATCCTGGTGCGCGAAAACCTCGGGATTTCGCTGCTCTATAATGTCACGCTGGTGCCGCTCGCCGTGCTCGGCATGGTCACGCCCTTGCTGGCGGCGGTCGCCATGTCGGTCTCGTCGCTGACCGTCATTCTCAATGCGCTTCGCCTCGGCAGGGCCGGGCGCGAAGACTTCAACCGGGGAGATGCGGCATGACCATCATGATCTATCTGCTGCCGATCGCGCTCCTGCTCGGTCTCGGCGGCCTCGCGGCCTTCTTCTGGGCGATGAAATCGGGCCAGTTCGACGATCTCGAAGGCGATGCCCAGCGCATCCTGTTCGACGACGAGGATCAGGTTCCCGGCCGCCAGGGCTGATCACGCTCTTGTGCCCGCCGCCCGTGCCGGTTATGTCCAACCGGCACCGGTGGAGGCTTTTATGGCAGATGAAGGGATGCGGGCATGAGCGGCCCGCTCGACGCTTACGCGGTCCTCGTGGCGGAAGGCACGGTCGAATCCGATCCCGCCCAGCGCCTTGCCATCGAGAAACTCGAAATCCTGCACCAGCGCCTCGCCCTGTGGTCGCCGCCCGAGGCGCGGGCGGCGCGCGGCCTGTTCGGCTGGCTGACCGGCGCCCGCAAGAGCCACGAGGAGCCGCCCCAGGGCCTCTATCTCTATGGCGGGGTCGGGCGCGGCAAATCCATGCTGATGGACCTATTCTTCCGGGGCGCTGCCGTCGAGAAGAAGCGGCGTGTCCACTTCCATGCCTTCATGCAGGAAGTCCACGGTGCCATCAACGCCCACCGCCGCCTGTCGGATGCCGAGCGGGCCAGGCGGGGCGGTGACGATCCCATCCCCGTCGTCGCCCGCGATATCGCGGCCGAGGCGCGGCTGCTCTGCTTCGACGAATTCCAGGTGACCGATGTCGCCGACGCCATGATCCTGTCGCGCCTGTTCCACGTGCTGTGGCAGGAACAGGTGGTGGTGGTCGCGACCTCCAACCGCGCGCCGCGGGAGCTGTATCTCGGCGGCCTGAACCGCCCGCTGTTCCTGCCCTTCATCGACGAACTGGAAGCGACGATGGACGTCCTTCATCTCGATGGCGCGCGGGACTGGCGGATGCTGCGGCTGGCCGGCCATCCGGTCTATTTCACGCCGCTGGGCGCCGCCGCGACCAATGCCCTCGACGCCGCCTTCGCCGATCTGACCCGGGGCGCCGGCGCCGCGCCCTGCACACTCGACGTACAGGGGCGCAAGGTGGTGATCCCCCATGCCGCCTATGGCGTGGCGCGGGCCAGCTTCAACCAGCTCTGCGCCGCCGCCCTCGGCCCCGCGGATTACCTCACGATCTCCCGCGCCTTCCATACCCTCGTGCTCGACGACGTGCCCCGCCTGACGCCCGAGAAACGCAACGAAGCCAAGCGCTTCGTCACCCTGATCGACGCGCTCTACGAGGCGAAGACCAAGCTCGTCCTTTCCGCCGCCGCCCCGCCCGAGACCCTCTATCCGGCCGGCGACGGCGCCTTCGAATTCGAGCGCACGGTGAGCCGCCTGAACGAAATGCAGTCGGATGAATACCTGGCGCTGGGGCATGGCGCGGGGTGACCTATCGGATTCCGCGACAAGGTCCCCCCGCTTCGACCTTCGCCAACCTTGTGGAGTGCGGCAATTCGCGCTAGGTAACGGCCCCACGGGAGACCGGGAGGGACCAGGGGGTATGGCGCGTAACAAGATCGCCCTTATCGGTGGCGGTCAGATCGGGGGCACGATTGCCCTTCTTGCCGGTCTGAAGGAGCTGGGGGATGTCGTGATTTCCGACATTCTCGACGGCGTGCCTCAGGGCAAGGCGCTCGATATCGCCGAATCCTCCCCCGTTCTCGGCTTCGACGCCGCCCTGTCCGGTGGCCGGGGCTATGCCCAGATCAAGGATGCCGATGTCGTCATCGTCACCGCCGGCGTGGCGCGCAAGCCCGGCATGAGCCGGGATGATCTGGTCGCCGTCAATGCCAAGGTCATGAGTGCCGCCGGTGCCGCCATCGGCAAATATGCCCCGGATGCCTTCGTCATCGTCGTCACCAATCCGCTCGACGCCATGGTCTGGGCGCTGCAGAAGGCTTCGGGCCTGCCGCCGCGCAAGATCGTCGGCATGGCGGGGGTGCTCGACAGCGCCCGGTTCCGTTATTTCCTGGCCGAGGAGTTCGGTGTCTCGGTCGAGGATGTCGGCGCCTTCGTGCTGGGCGGCCATGGCGATGCCCTGGTGCCGCTCGTGCGCTATTCGACCGTCGGCGGCATTCCGCTGCCCGATCTCGTGAAGCTGGGCTGGACCACCATGGATCGGCTGGACGAAATCGTGCGGCGCGTCCGCGACGACGGCACCGAAGTCGTCGACCTGCTGAAGGCCGGCGCCGCTTCCGCCATCTACGCGCCTGCGGCGGCGGCGATCGAGATGGCGGACAGCTATCTCAAGGACAAGAAACGAATCCTGCCCTGCACGGCCCATCTGTCGGGCCAGTACGGGGTGAAAGACCTCTATGTCGGTGTACCGGTGGTGATCGGTGCGGCCGGCGTCGAGAAAGTGGTCGAAGTCACCCTGAGTCCCGGCGAGAAGGCGGCTTTTCAGAAGTCCGTCGCCTCGATCCGCGCTCTGGTCGGCGTCACCCGCAAGCTGGAGCCGTCGCTGGACGGTCTGGCCGGGGTGGCGGCGGCGAAGAAGGTGAAATCGCCCGCTAAGAAGACGAAGTGAGTTGTCAGGCCATGCTGGTTGCGCGGTGCAATCTCGGTGTTATAACTGCGTCGCCGCGCATCCATCACCGCTTGACAGCGGCCCTCCCCGGAAGCCAACCCAGGATGCCCCATGAACATCCATGAATATCAGGCCAAGGCTCTCCTGGCCAAATATGGTGTCGCCGTGCCCAAGGGCGGCGTTGCCTACACCCCTGAAGAGGCCGAAAAGGTCGCCAGGGACCTGCCCGGCCCGGTTTGGGTCGTCAAGGCGCAGATCCATGCTGGTGGCCGCGGCAAGGCCGGTGGCGTCAAGGTCGTGAAGTCGATCGAAGACGTCAAGGCCGCCGCCGCCAAGATGCTGGGCATGACGCTCGTCACGCACCAGACCGGCCCCGAAGGCAAGGAAGTGAAGCGCGTCTACATCGAGGACGGCTCCAAGATCGCCCGCGAGCTTTATCTCGCCGCCCTCCTCGACCGCAAGACCGGCCGGATCGCGTTCATCGCTTCCACCGAAGGCGGCATGGACATCGAGACCGTCGCGCACGACACCCCGGAGAAGATCCTGGGCCTGCCGGTCGACCCGGCCGCCGGGATCCAGGCTTATCACGGCCGCCGCGTCGCCTATGCCCTGAAGCTCCAGGACAAGCAGGTCGGCGTCTGCGTGAAGCTGGTCCAGGCCATCTACAAGGCGATGGTCGAGACGGACGCGGGCCTTCTCGAGATCAACCCGCTGGTCGTGACCGAAGCGGGTGACCTGATCGCCCTCGACTGCAAGATGAACTTCGACGACAACGCCCTGTTCCGTCACAAGGACATCCAGGAACTGCGCGATCCGGACGAAGAAGATCCGATGGAACGCGAGGCGGCCAAGCACGAACTGTCCTACGTGAAGCTCGATGGCAACATCGGCTGCATGGTGAACGGCGCGGGCCTCGCCATGGCGACCATGGACATCATCAAGCTCTACGGCGGCGAGCCGGCGAACTTCCTCGATGTCGGTGGCGGCGCGACGCGCGAGCGCGTGACCGAGGCCTTCAAGATCATCCTGTCGGACCCGAACGTCGAGGGCATCCTCGTCAACATCTTCGGCGGCATCATGCGCTGCGACGTCATCGCCGAAGGCGTGATCGCGGCAGCCCGCGAAGTGTCCCTGTCGGTGCCGCTGGTGGTTCGCCTCGCCGGCACCAATGTCGAACTCGGCAAGAAGCTGCTGGCCGAGTCCGGTCTCCCGATCACCTCTGCCGACGATCTGGCCGATGCGGCCGCCAAGGTCGTCAAGGCCGTGAAGGAAGCTGCCTGATGTCCGTCCTCGTCAACAAAGACACCAAGGTCATCTGCCAGGGCTTCACCGGCGCGCAGGGGACCTTCCATTCCGAGCAGGCGGTCGCCTATGGCACCAAGATGGTCGGCGGCGTCACCCCGGGCAAGGGCGGCACCACCCACCTCGGCCTGCCGGTGTTCGACACCGTCTATGACGCGGTCGAGAAGACCGGCGCCAATGCTTCGGTGATCTATGTGCCGCCGCCGTTCGCGGCCGACGCGATCCTCGAGGCGATCAACGCCGAGATTCCGCTGATCGTCTGCATCACGGAAGGCATTCCGGTCCTCGACATGGTCAAGGTGAAGCGCGCCCTGCAGGGCTCGAAGAGCCGGCTGATCGGGCCGAACTGCCCCGGCGTCATCACCCCGGGCGAATGCAAGATCGGCATCATGCCGGGTCACATTCACCAGCGCGGCAAGGTCGGCATCGTGTCCCGTTCGGGCACGCTGACCTATGAAGCGGTGGCGCAGACCACGGCGGCCGGCCTTGGCCAGTCGACCTGCATCGGCATCGGCGGCGATCCGGTCAACGGCACGAACTTCGTCGATTCGCTCGAGCTGTTCCTGGCCGACCCGGAAACCGAGTCGATCATCATGATCGGCGAAATCGGCGGCGACGCCGAGGTGATGGGCGCCGAATTCCTGAAGGCCAACAAGGTGAAGAAGCCGACCGTCGGCTTCATCGCCGGTCGCACCGCCCCGCCGGGCCGCCGCATGGGTCATGCCGGCGCGGTCATCTCGGGCGGCAACGACACGGCCGACTTCAAGGTCGAGGCGCTGAAGGCCGCGGGCATCCGCGTCGCCGATTCGCCGGCGGCCCTGGGCACGACCCTCGTCGACCTGCTGCGCGGCTGATGGGCGGCGGCCGGCAGCCATGCCGGCCCTGCAAGGCTTGAGGCGGCGCGCTTATGGCGCGCCGCCTCTATCTATCTAGAGTGGTTGGCCCGCCATTGGTCGAAATCGGCCATTAGCGGGTTGATTAAAGCAAGAGAACGACCAATTTTAGGGGCGCGCGGCGTTACCCGACATGCAATGTGCCGGTCGGCCGCACCAGGAAGGTTATCCCGGCACGAGGGTGGCGGACCCGCAGGGTCGCACCGGGCGGGATCAGGCGTGGTACCCGGTGACGGATAGGGCGTCGCCGGCGGTTCAGGCAACGGCTTCACGGCCAAGCAGAGAGAGCGGCCAGAAACGGTCGCTGCTTGACATCATGACGACCCAGTTCGACGAACTTTCGTTCCTCAATGGCGCCAACAGCGTCTTCATCGAGGATCTCCTTGCCCGTTTCCAGAAGGATCCCGCTTCGGTCGATCCCTCCTGGGCGCGCTATTTCACCGCGATCGGCGACAATCTCGCCGCGCCGACCGGCCCGAGCTGGCAGCGGCCCGACTGGCCGATCGTGAAGAACGGTCTCGAGGACGACGAGAAGCCGGCCGCCCCCAAGGCCAAGGC
>NZ_JBAQRT010000220.1:0-8475 GCF_049306435.1 Zavarzinia sp. | reverse complement strand
ATCCGGGGTCCGGTGCGGGGCGATGTCTTCTTCGGGGCCGGCGCCGAGGCCGAACGGCTGGCGGGCGCCATGAAGCAGAAGGGCCGCTGGTGGCTGCTGCTGCCGGCCGAGGTGGTCGCCCGCATGGCGGAGCCGGCGCCGTGAGCCGCAAGGGCGAAAAGGGGCCGCGCGGCATGTTCCCGGGCCGGCCGCCCTCGCCCGAGGAAGAAACCCTGCTGAAGACGGCGATGCAGGGTGTCCGTCCGCTGAACGCCGGCCGGATCGCCCCGGCGCTGCAGCCCCTGCCAGGGGCGAGGCCGCGCCGTGTCGTGACAAGGCTTGAAATCCCCCTGTCCGGCGAGGCGCCAGCCCCCGGCGCCCGCATCCACACGATGGACGGCGCCAAGCAGAAGCGCCTGATCCGGGGCGAGATGCCGATCGAGGCCCGCCTCGACCTGCATGGCCTCACGCAGGAGATGGCGCACCGCGCCCTCGACCGTTTCCTGATGGCCTGTCATGCCGGGGCCTTGCGCTCGGTCCTCGTCATCACCGGCCGGGGCCGCGGCCCGATCGACGAGGAGCCGGACGGCGTGCTCTATCGCATGGTGCCACGCTGGCTGAACGCGCCCGACCATGCCCACCGCGTGCTGGGCTGGCATCCGGCCCAGCGCCGCGACGGCGGCGAGGGCGCGCTTTATGTCGTCCTGAAGCGCGCCCGCGACTGATCCCGTCAGGGGAATCGCACGACCGGCCCCGATGGCGTCTGGCCCGGCGGCAGATAGTCCGGCGCCGGCTGCCCCGCGGGGCCCAGCGACGTGACGAAGGCATGGATCGCCCGCAGATCGTCCTCGGTCATGGCCTGGAGGTTGAACCAGGGCATGGGCGGCCGGGTCCGCAGGTGTTTCGCGTGATTCACCCATTCATCGGCGCTCATGCCGGCGAGCAGGAGCCGCAGGTTGGTGGCATAGGTCATGCCCCAGGGCCCGCTCATGCCGGTGCGGTCGCCGGTCAACCACAGGGCATCGTCGACCGCGCCGGCCGCCGGGCCATAGCCCGGGGTATGGCAGTCGTTGCAGCCCGCGACGCGGACCAGATAACGGCCCCGGCTGACCGGATCGGTCGGCTCGGCGCCGGGGGCGGCCAGGGTCGCGGCGCCCGCGAGGACAAGGCCGGCGGCGGCGATGGCGGCGATCTTCAATGTCATGATGGTCTCTACAATCCTTGAATCCATGAGCCCGGTGAGGCGGGCGCCCTGGCCGGGACGGACATCCCCCCAGGGCAGCGGGAAGATGCGCGCCCGCATGACCGGCGCCCATGACGGCCGTCACAAAACCCGGGTGACCGCCGTCACAGATCAGTCGCTGATCGGGGCGGCCCGCGCTTCGGCGACACCCCTGGCCGCCAGCCGGTCGAGGGTGGCGACGAGGCCCGCCGTATCGGGGCAGATGACGAGGCTGGTCGCCTTGCCCCAGCGAAGGGTGAGGACATGGAGGCCGCGGTTGCGGGTCTCGACCCCGTCGGTGCCGCTGTTCCGTTCCTCCCAGGTCGCGGTGACGATCGTGTGCCAGGGACCGCCGGCCACCTCGATCGTGTCGAGGTCGAAGGCGATATCCGGCATCAGACGGTAAAGCCTTTCGTACCAGCGCGCCGTGGCCGCCAATGTGTGGCGCGTGCCGCCGAGGGCCGAGTCCCCGAGCAGGCGATGTTCCAGGCGGGGCGCGAATTGCCTCAATACCGGTCCAGCGTCGCCCCGGCTCACCGCTTCGAACAAGGCCCGCACCTTCCGTTTCACGATCATGTGATACATGGCTGGCTCTCCAGTGAGTTCAATGATGATATCCACATCCGGGCATTGAGTTCAATGAGGGAACTGAATAGGATTCCGCCATGCAGAGAACCAGTTTCGCCCGGATGCAATGTTCCCTGGCCCGCGGGCTCGATGTGATCGGTGACGGTTGGACGCTGCTGATCCTGCGGGACCTCTTTCTCGGCCTCGATCGTTTCGACGATCTCGTGGCCAATCTCGGTATTTCCCGCAATCTTCTGACCCGGCGCCTGACGCTGCTGGTCGACAATGGCATCGTTGAACGCCGGGCCTATACGCGCCGACCCCTGCGCCATGCCTATGGTCTGTCGCCGGCCGGGGCCGATCTGGTGCCGGCGATTCTCGCCCTGACCGCCTGGGGCGAGCGCTGGGCAAGACCGGCCGAAGGTAGCCCGATGATCTTCATCCACGAGACCTGCGGCCAGCCCTTCGAGGCGAAAGTCTGCTGTTCCGCTTGTGGCGGCCGGATAGAAGCCGGTGCGGTCAGGGTCTTGCCCGGCCCGGGCGGGGCGGCTAAACCGGGCACCATGGTGCTGGCGCGCCGGCTCCATGAGCGGGCGGAAGCCGACAACGACAAGAAAATCGAAGGGGAGGGGACAGCATGAGGGGTCTTGGCCCGACATCGCAGCGTTTCTACAGCCAGGGCCTGCGCCTGCATTATGTCGACTGGGGCAATCCGGACGCGCCGCCCCTGCTGCTCGTCCATGGCGGCAACGACCATTGCCGCAGCTGGGACTGGGTGGCCCAGCGCCTGTGCGACCGCTACCATGTGATGGCCCTCGATCTGCGCGGCCACGGCGACAGCGACCATGCCCCGGGCAGCCATTATCCGACCCATGGTTTCGTGCTCGACCTCGCCCAGCTGATCGAACAGCGCCGGCTGGCGCCCGTGAATATTCTCGCCCACAGCTGGGGCGGCGCCGTGTCGCTGCTCTATGCCGGCATCTATCCCGAGAACGTCGGCCGGCTGATGGTGATCGAAGGCTGGGGGCCGTCGCCCGAGGTCCTGAAGAAGCACGGCGACCTCGCCCCGCACGAGCGCCTGCGCCAATGGGTCGAGGGGACGCGGGCCGTCGCCCACAAGCGGCCGCCGCGCTATGCCTCGATCGAGGATTGCATCGCCCGCATGAAGGCGGCCAACGGCCGGCTCAGCGACGAACAGGCGCGCCATCTGACCCTGCACGCCGCCTTCCAGAACGAGGATGGCACCTGGTCGTGGAAATATGATCCCTATGTCCGGGTGATCAGCCCGGCGTGGACACCGCCGGCCGAGATCATGTCGACCTGGTCGCGCATCGACTGCCCGGTCCTTCTGGTGCGCGGCACTGAAAGCTGGGCCAGCGATCCCCTGGCCGATGGCAAGGCCGCCTGTTTCCGGGATGTCCGGGTCGAGACGCTCGAGAATGCCGGGCACTGGGTGCATCACGACCGGCTGGACGATGTCGTCGACCTGGCGGGCGATTTCTTTTCACACTTAATTTAAGGTGATCAATCTAATATTATCGCTCTCCATGTGTTTTATGCTTGAAACCGGCGCCGGGGCGCCTAGATTAACGTCGTCGACCCATGGTGGCGGCCGGGTGGTCCCCGTTACGGACCCGCGGAATTTGACGGGAGCAGCTTGCGCCGCGTTATCCCAGCTAAAGCGCCACGGCGAGCGTCGTGGTTCCCCCAGACAGAGGAGCGGACCCGTGAATACAATCGAAACAAACGCTGAACCGAGAACCTGGCGCGGCATTGCCGGCTGTTACTGCCGAATGTGTACCGCCTGACAAATAATTCCGAACAGGAATCCCAATTTTGTCACGATCTCGCGATATGGAAGACGCGGGACGCCAGGAGAATACAATGTCTATTACTTTCGAACCCGAGTATGGCTCGGTCGAGGCCGTCACCATCGAAATCGACGAGATCACGGCGGGCCTTGCCCTGCGCGAGCGCACGGGCTTTCGCTTCATCGCCTCGGACCCCCGCTTCCGCCTGCTGGACGGCAGCCGTTTCCGTCGCCTGAACCAGATCGAGGCCGCGGCCCGCCGGATGGTTCTCGCCCATTCGGCGGCGGAACGCCGCCGCGCCGCCTGAGGCGAACGCGACGCGCGCATCGGATGACTTCATCCCCCGTCCGGTGCGTGTCGGGCGGCGGCCCTGCCGCCGCCCACGCCATCCTCGATGAAGTCGCCAGGCCTCAGTTGCAGGCCTTGGTATCCCCCGGCAAATTCTCGATATTGCCCTTGGCCATGAAGCGCGTGCTGATCGGCGCGGCATCGGCCGCGGCATTCACGTCGCGGAATGCCGGCTGGGTTGCCGTTCCGGAAACCGCGTAGCATTTGGTCGTCTCGTCCTTGGCGCTAAAGCCGAGGCAGAGCTGACCATCCTTGGCCGACCAGCTGCCCGCGCGCGTGCAGTCGCCGTCCTTGCGGGTCAGCTTGCCATCGGTGCCGTAGTAGTCGACCGTGACCTTGCTGTCACCCTCGGTGATATAGAGCGTCTTGTCGGCCAGCAGCGCGGTCAGATCCGTCGCGGCACCCAGCTGCGGAACCACGGATGCCGGCGCGCCGCCGATCGGAACCATGTTCAGCACGATCGGTGTATCGTATTTATTGTCCGCGCCAACGGCGGAATCGACGATCGAGGACACGCCGAGGGTCAGGACGACGTCGAGGGCGATATTGGCCGCGATGGCCGCCGACGTGCCGGAGTGGCTGAGCGCCACCGCCTGCTGATAGCCGGGTTTGTCACAACGGATGGTGATGTTGTACTTGGTCTTGCTGACCGAGAGACTGGCCGGCGTCGAGGGCAGCGTGCCGATCACCGCGCCCTCACGCTCGAAGACGCAGGAAGCGCCCGGCGGCGTCGTGTTCACGGCGATATCCTGGGACGTTCCCTCAACGATAGCCGCACAGCCCCCAACCGCCAGCGTCAATGCCGCCGCGGCCACAACTTTCGCAATGTGCATTCTTCAACCCTCGCAACCCAAACCCATGCGGCATGGAGAATTGCGAGGCGCGCTCGGAAAATACAGCGAAAAATATTAAAATGGGAACTTTTAATACCGGAGGGTGAAGCGGCGCCACACCGCTTCACCCTGTTCGATCAGAGAATGAACTTCGACAAGTCCGTGTTGGCGGCCAGCATCCCGACATTGGCGGCGACATAGGGGGCGTCGACGATCACGGTCTGACCGCTGCGGTCCGAGGCGGTGAAGCTGATCTCGTCCAGCACCCGCTCCAGGATCGTGTGCAGGCGCCGGGCACCGATGTTCTCGACCGTCGCATTCACCTCGGCCGCCACCTTGGCGATCTCGGCGATGCCATCGGGCGTGAAGTCGAGGGTGACGCCTTCCGTCTGCATCAGGGCGACATACTGGCGGATCAGGCTCGATTCCGGCTCGGTCAGGATGCGCTCGAAATCCTCGCGCGACAGGGCTTTCAGCTCGACCCGGATCGGCAAGCGGCCCTGCAATTCGGGCAGCAGGTCCGAAGGCTTGGCGATATGGAAGGCGCCGGAGGCGATGAACAGGATATGGTCGGTCTTCACCGCGCCATGCTTGGTCGCGACCGTCGTGCCCTCGATCAGCGGCAGCAGGTCGCGCTGCACACCCTCGCGCGAGACATCGGCGCCGCTGCGCTCCGAGCGGGCGCAGATCTTGTCGATCTCGTCGAGGAAGACGATGCCGGCGTTTTCCGTCACCTTGATCGCTTCGGCGGTCACGCTTTCCTGGTCCAGCAGCTTGTCCGATTCCTCGGCCAGCAGCAGGTTGTGGCTGTCCTTGACCGTGGTGCGCTTCGGCTTGGTGCGCTGGCCGAAGGCCTTGCCCAGCATGTCGCCGAGATTGACCATGCCGACGCCGCCCGGCATCCCCGGGATTTCCATGCCGCCCAGCGGACTGGCGGTTTCGGCGACCTGAAGCTCGATCTCCTTGTCGTCGAGTTCGCCGCCGCGCAGTTTCGCGCGGAATTTCTCCCGCGTGTCCTTCGAGGCGGTCTCGCCGACGAGGGCGTCGAGCACGCGGTTCTCGGCGTTCAGCTCGGCCCGGGCGCGGACGTCGCGGCGGCGCTTCTCGCGGGTCTGGGAAATGGCGACCTCGAGAAGGTCGCGCACGATCTGCTCGACATCCCGGCCGACATAGCCGACCTCGGTGAATTTGGTCGCCTCGACCTTCAGGAAGGGCGCATTGGCGAGCTTGGCCAGGCGGCGGGAAATCTCGGTCTTGCCGACGCCGGTCGGCCCGATCATCAGGATGTTCTTGGGCTGGACCTCGTCGCGCAGATCCTCGGACAGTTGCTGGCGGCGCCAGCGGTTGCGCAGCGCGATGGCGACGGCGCGCTTGGCCTCGTGCTGGCCGACGATATGGCGGTCGAGTTCCGAGACAATTTCGCGGGGAGAGAATTCACTCATGATTCGATGACTTCGACGGTGAGATTGCGATTGGTGTAGACGCAGATGTCGGCCGCGATGCCCAGCGCCTTGCGGGCGATCACCTCGGGGTCGGCTTCGTAGTCGATCAGGGCGCGCGCGGCCGAGAGGGCGAAATTCCCGCCCGAGCCGATGGCGGCGATGCCGCCTTCCGGCTCCAGCACGTCGCCGGTGCCGGTCAGCACCAGGATCGTCGTGGCGTCGGCGACGATCAGCATGGCTTCCAGCTGGCGCAGGTATTTGTCGGTGCGCCAGTCCTTGGCCAGTTCGACGCAGGCGCGGGTCAGCTGGTCGGGAAAACGCTCCAGCTTGGTTTCGAGGCGCTCGAACAGGGTGAAGGCATCGGCGGTGGCGCCGGCGAAACCGGCCATGACCTTGCCATTGCCGATGCGCCGCACCTTGCGGGCATTGCCCTTGATCACGGTCGGCCCCAGGCTGACCTGGCCGTCACCGGCGATCACCACCTTGTTGCCCTTGCGCACGCCAAGGATGGTCGTGCCGTGCCAGACGGGGATATTGTCGCTCAAGGGTTCATGTCCTCGGGATGCTGAATTCAGGGCTCTTATGTAGCGATCGCGGACGAGACCACAAGCACCGGCGTTTGTGCACCCGCGCACATCTGGCACACTGCAGCCATGCTGACCGAAATCACCCCCGGGGCCGACGGCCCCTTCTTCGACATCGCCTATGCGACGGCGAACAACATCACGGGCACGCCGATCTATGGTCGCGGTGCCTGTTTCCTGCACCCCAGGGCGGCGGAAGCCTTTCACCGGGCGCGGGCGGCGGCGCGGGCGATCGGCCTCGATCTTCTCGTCTTCGACGCCTTCCGCCCGACCGAGGCACAGTGGAAACTGTGGCAGGCCCTGCCGGACCCGACCTTCATCGCCGATCCCCGTCTCGGCTCCACCCACGGTCGGGGCGTCGCCGTCGATCTCACCCTGTGCTCGCCCGAGGGTGTCGCCCTCGACATGGGCACCGGATTCGACGAAATGACGGTGCTGTCCTATCACGCGGCGGCGGTGTCGCCCGAAGCCCGCCGCAATCGCCTTCTGTTGCTGGGCGTGATGGCCGAGGCGGGATTCGTGCACAATGAATTCGAATGGTGGCATTACAATCTGCCGGACCCGGACCAATATCCCTTGCTGACCGATGCCGCCGCCGGCACCCATATGATGCCGTGACGACGAGCAAACGCCGAGGAGACACGCATGAATTCCCCTTCGACCGCGCTGGCGGCCGCCCTCGCGGCCGTGCTGCTCGCGGCGCTCGGAGCGCCGGCCCTGGCCGAGGACACGCCGCCGCGCGACATCATCTCGGGGGCGGATTTCCGGGCGGTTTGCGGCGCGGCGGGTCAGGCGCTGTCCAGTCCCCCGGGGGAAGGCAGCCGGCCAGCGGCGCGCCGCTGCAAGGATTACCTGAAGAATTTCTTCCAGATCGAATCGGTGCGGCCGGTCGTCCCCAACGATCAGGTCATGTGCATCAACGGCAGTCTGAAATGGCAGGACATCGCCGACCAGGTGCTGGACTGGGGCAAGGGTCGCGGCGAATTCGACGACAAGCCGGCGGATGATCTGGTGCGGGCCGCGATGCGCGCCCGCCATCCCTGCCCGCAAGGCAATTGAAGCCATGCCCGCCGCCCCTGCCCTTCCGGATCCGGCGCAGGCGGGCACGCTGGTCGATCGGGCGATCAGCGACTATGTCGCGGCCTGCCATGGCCGGGTAATCGCCTTCGTCGACCGTCATTTCTCCTTTCGCGGCAGTCTTGCCCTGCATCGGCGGGCCGTCGGCTGGGATCTGGCGCGGGCGCCGGCCAATCTCCTGCTGTCGGTGCCGCAGCTGGGCCTGCGCCTCGCCGGCGGGGGGCTTTCCCGCGTCGGGGCCCACAGGACCGGGGCGCGGATCGGCGCCGTCGATCTCCTCTACCGGACCGATGTCGCCCGAGGCCTCGGCCTCGCCATCGAGCAGGAACTGCTTCAGCTCGGCGAGGCGGCGGGAGTCGATGGCGTCGCCGCCAGTCTCGCGGCCGATCCCCTGGTGGTTTCCGCCCTCGGCATTCTCGAGGCGGCGCAGGCCCGCCGGCTGGATGATGCCGCCTTCCGCGCCCGCCTCGACGAAGCCATCGCCCGCTATGCCGCGACCCGGGTCGCCGCGGCCGAAATCGCCACGGCCCTGACCAGCCTCGGCATCGGCGCCATCGCCTTCAAGCAGCTGACGCCGGGGCTCCTGTCGCTGGGGCCGGTGCTGGCCGGGGC
>NZ_JBAQRT010000219.1:0-25041 GCF_049306435.1 Zavarzinia sp. | reverse complement strand
CCGGCGGCCAGGGCGGTGCCGACGGCCGAGCCGGCGCCGAGCTGCGGCCCGCCGGAGACGAGGCCATTGGCGATGCCGGGCCCGAAGATGCCGAGGCCGAGCATGGCCAGCGAGGCGAGGACGATCGCCATGGCTTCGTCGATGGTTGGCTGCTCGCCGCCGAAGCCGGCGGTGAACTCGCCGAACAGGCTGGAGGCGATGCCGACGATCACGGCGAGGACCAGCACCTTGATGCCGGAGGAGACGACATTGCCGAGCACCCGCTCGGCGATGAAGGCGGACTTGCCGAACAGGCCGAAGGGGATCAGCACGAAGCCGGCGAGGGTGGTGAGCTTGAACTCGATCAGGGTAACGAAGAGCTGCACCGAGAGGACGAAGAAGGCGAGCAGCACCAGGACCCAGGCGAGCAGCAGGCAGGCGATCTGGATGAAGTTCTCGAAGAAGGACCAGTAGCCCATCAGGTCGGACAGGGCCTGGAGCAGGGGCTGGCCGGCATCAAGGCCGGTCTGGGCGACGCGGCCGGGCCGCAGCAGGTCTTCGATGGCAAGGGCCGAGCCGCTGGCCGTCAGGCCCAGCCCCGCGAAGCTCTCGAAGACCACGCGGGCGAGCGTGTTCCAGTTGCCGATCAGATAGGCGAAGACGCCGACGAAGAGGGTCTTCTTCACCAAGCGGGCGAGAATGTCCTCGTCGGCACCCCAGGCCCAGAACAGGGCGGCCAGCGTCATGTCGATGGCGATCAGCGTTGTAGCGAGCCAGGCGACCTCGCCGTGGAGCAGGCCGAAGCCTGAATCGATGTAACGGGTGAAGACTTCCAGGAAGCGGTCGATGACGCCGGTGCCCTCCATGACGCGGTCCCGCCGTCAATCGTGGAACATGCGGGCGCTGCCCGGCACATAGCCGGTGCCGGGGGTGAGGAAGCGGCGGCGCTGCTCCCGTCCCTGCTCGGCGGCGGCGGCCCGCTCGGCCTCGGCGATGGCATCGGCCCTGCCGTTGGCGGCTACCACGGCGGTCAGGTCGGCGAGTTGCTGGGCCTGGAGGGCGAGCAGCTGGTTGCCGGCCTGGGTGGCCTGCAAGGCCCCGGCGGCATCCTGGCTGGCGCCCAAGAGGGCCGCCGTCTCGAGCCGGTTGGTGTCGATATTGCCGACGACTCCGGCCTGCACCCGCATGGCATCCTGAAGCCCGGCCACGGTATTGGACCAGCGCGCCCTGGCGCCGTCGATCAATTGCCGGTCCGTCGCCGAGATCGAGGCGGTGCCATAGGTGGTGGCGAAAGCCTGGTCGATCTGCTGAACGTCATAGGCGATGTTCCGGGCCTGCATCAGCAGGGACTGGGTGCGCTGGACCGAATACTGAAGTTCCCGCAGCGCGGTATAGGGCAGGCTCATAAGATTGCGGGCCTCGTTGATCAGCATCTGCGCCTCGTTCTGCAGCGAGACGATCTGGTTGTTGATCTGCTCGAGCGCCCGCGCGGCCTGGATCACGTTCTCGGCATAGTTCGAGGGATCGAAGACGATCCAGGCGGCCCGCGCCGGCGGCGCCAGCATGAGGGCGGCCGCGAGGCTCGCGGCAATCAGGGATTTGCGCGTCATGGCGCCACCTCATCGGAGTTGAGATTGTCTAGAGAGGGGATCAGGTCCGCGGCCCAGTCGAGGCCGCGCCGGCGCAGCCAGGCTTCGGCGAAGGCTTCGCGGCTCGTGGCCAACACCTCGTCGATCGCGGCGTGATCGGCTTTGGACGAGGCGGCGGTGAAGGCCAGCGCCACCTCGCCGAGGCCGAGTTCGAACAGGCGGTTGCCTTGGCGGGATTGGCAGTAGTAGTCGCGCTTCGGGATAGCCCGGGCGAGGATCTCGATCTGCCGGTCGTTGAGGCCGAAGCGGCGGTAGATCGCGGCGATCTGCGGCTCGACCGCGCGGGCGTTGGGCAGCAGCAGGCGGGTCTGGCAGCTCTCGATAATGGCCGGCGCAATCGCGGCGCCGTCGATATCGGCAAGGCTCTGCGTGGCGAAGATGACGCTGGCGTTCTTCTTGCGCAGGGTCTTCAGCCATTCCCGGATCTGCCCGGCGAAATCCTCGTCGTCGATGGCGAGCCAGGCTTCGTCGATCACGATCAGCGCCGGCGCACTGTCGAGGCGGGCCTCGATCCGGTGGAACAGATAGGCGAGCACGGCGGGCGCCGCGGCCGTGCCGATCAGGCCCTCGATCTCGAAGGCCTGGACATCGGCATCGCCAAGGTCCTCGCTGTCGGCATCGAGCAGCCGGCCGAAGGCGCCGCCCAGGCAATAGGGGCGCAGGGCCTGCTTCAGCCTGGCGGATTGGAGCAGCACCGAAACACCGGTCAGGGTGCGCTCCGCGACGGGTGCCGAAGCCAGCGAGGTCAGGGCCGACCACAGGTGTTCCTTGACCTCCGGCGTGGCCGGCACGCCCTCGCGGCGCAGGATGCCCGCCAGCCAGTCGGCAGCCCAGGCGCGGCCGGCGGTGTCGTCGATTTTTGCCAGGGGCTGGAAGGCGACGGTGGCCTCGCCGGCGATGCGGCCGCCGAGGTCATGCCAGTCGCCGCCCATGGCGAGCACCGCGGCCCGGATCGAGCCGCCGAAGTCGAAAGCGAAGATCCGGGCATCCTGGTAGCGGCGGAACTGCAGGGCCATCAGGGCGAGCAGCACCGACTTGCCGGCGCCGGTCGGCCCGACCACCAGGGCGTGGCCGACATCCCCGACATGCAGAGAAAACCGGAACGGGGTCGAGCCTTCGGTCTTGCCGAAGAGCAGAGGGGGCGCTGCCAGATGCTCGTCCCGTTCCGGCCCCGCCCACACCGCGGAGAGCGGCATCATGTGGGCGAGATTGATTGTGGAGAGCGGCGGTTGCCGCACGTTGGCGTAAGCATGGCCGGGCAGGGAGCCGAGCCAGGCCTCGACCGCATTGACCGTCTCCACCATGCAGGTGAAGTCGCGGGCCTCGATCGCCTTGGCGACGAGGCGGAGCTTCTCGTCGGCGAGGCGGGGATCCTCGTCCCAGACCGTGACCGTGGCGGTGACATAGGCGGCGCCGACGACATCGGCCCCCAGCTCCTGCAAGGCGAGATCGGCATCGGCCGCCTTGTTGGCGGCATCGGAATCCTGCAGGGCGGAGGCTTCGTTGGTCATCACCTCCTTCAGGATGGCGGCGATGCTCTTCCTCTTGGCGAACCACTGGCGGCGGATGCGGCCGAGCAGCTTCGCGGCATAGGGCTTGTCGAGCATGATCGCCCTTGTCGACCAGCGGTAAGGCAGGGCGAGGCGGTTCAGGTCGTCGAGGATGCCGGGCGTGGTCTGCCCCGGGAAGCCGAACACGGTGAGGGTGCGGAGATGGGCATCGCCCAGGCGCGGGGCGAGGCCGCCGGCCAGCGGCCGGTCGGCGAGGATCGCATCGAGATAGACGGGCACCTCGGGCACGGCCACCCGGTGGCGCGCGGTCGAGACGGTCGAATGGAGATAGGTCAGGGTCTCGGCGTCATCGAGCCAGGCGCAGGCCGGCATGATGCCCTCGACCAGTTGCAGCAGGCGCTCGGTCCGGTCGATGAACCCGTTCAAGACCTCGCGGCCATGACGGACCTCGCCGCCCTCTGGCGTGACATAGAGCAGACGCTCGGCCCGGGCGGCGCTCTCGGCCGGCGGCAGATAGAGCAGGGTCAGGAAGTAGTGGGATTCGAAGTGCGCGCCCTCTTCCTCGAACATGGCCTTGCGCTCGGCCTCGACCAGGGCCGAGGCCGGGTCGGGGAAGCGGCTGTCGGGATAGGCTTCAATAGGCACGCGCTGCGCCTCGACGAAGACGGCCCAGCCGGAGCCGAGGCGGCGGAAGGCGCCGTTCAGCCGGTTGGCGGCGGCCGCCAGTTCCGCGGGCTCGGAGGATTCGAGGTCCGGGCCGCGGAAGCGGGCGGTCCGTTGCAGGGAACCGTCCTTGTCGAGCACCACGCCGGGCGCCACCAGGGCGGCCCAGGGCAGGAAGTCGGCCAGGCGGTCGGCGCGGCGGCGATACTCGGCGAGATGCATCATGGTCTCAGACGTCCAGGTGCGACGGGATGCGCAGGTGGCGGCGCATGGCATCGACGAAGAGGGGATCGCGCCTGGCCGCCCAGGCGGCGGCGAGATGGCCCAGCGCGAAGAAGACGAGCCCGACTAGCCAGAGCCGGAGGCCCAGCCCCAGGGCCGCAGCCAGCGTGCCGTTCAGGATGGCAATCGAACGGGGTGCGCCGCCGAGCAGGATCGGCTCGGTCAGGGCGCGATGCACCGGGGCGGTGAAGCCGGGCAGGTCCATCAGACCAGCGCCCCGCCGCCGAAGGAGAAGAACGACAGGAAGAAGCTCGAGGCCGCGAAGGCGATGCTGAGGCCGAAGACGATCTGGATCATCCGCCGTGCCCCGCCGGAAGTATCGCCGAAGGCGAGCGCCAGGCCGGTGACGATGATGATCATCACGGCGATGATCTTGGCGACGGGGCCTTCGATGGAGAGCAGGATGCTCTGAAGCGGCGCTTCCCACGGCATGGAGGAACCGGCGGCCCGGGCCGTCCCGGAGAGGACAAGGGCCATGAAGCCCGCGGCCGCAGGGCCAAGGCGGCGGACAAGGGAAGTGTTCATGAGTGCTCTCCTGGAATGTCGTCGGTGGCAGGCTTCAAGCGGTAGTCGCCGTCCGGGCCGAGGCCGGTGACGCGGGCGAGTTCGGCCAGGCGGCGGTTGCTGCCCCGGCCGGCGAGCACGGCGATGACGTCGATGGTCTCGGCGATCAGCGCCCGGGGCACGGTGACCACCGCTTCCTGGATCAGCTGCTCGAGACGGCGGAGAGCGCCGAGGGCATTGCCGGCATGGATGGTGCCGATGCCGCCGGGATGGCCGGTGCCCCAGGCCTTCAGCAGGTCGAGGGCCTCGGGTCCCCGGACCTCGCCGATCGGGATGCGGTCGGGGCGCAGCCGGAGCGCCGAGCGGACGAGGTCGGAGAGAGAGGCGACGCCGTCCTTGGTGCGCAGAGCGACGAGGTTCGGCGCGGCGCACTGAAGTTCCCGCGTATCCTCGATCAGCACGATGCGGTCGCCGCTGCCGGCGACTTCCGCCAGCAGGGCGTTGGTCAGCGTGGTCTTGCCCGTCGAGGTGCCGCCGGCGACCAGGATGTTGAGGCGGCCCCTGACGGCTCGGCGGAGCGTCTCCGCCTGGGGCTCGGTCATGATGCCGGCGGCGACATAATCGGCGAGGGTGAAGACGGCGATCGCAGGCTTGCGGATCGAGAAGGCGGGGCCGGAGACCACGGGCGGCAGCAGGCCCTCCAAGCGCTCGCCGGTCAGCGGCAGTTCGGCGGAGAGCCGGGGCGCGCCGGCATGGGTCTCGACGCCGACGTGATGGGCGACCAGGCGGATGATCCGCTCGCCCTCGGCAGGGGACAGGCTCTCGCCGGTCGCCGCCATGCCGCCGGCGAGGCGGTCGATCCAGAGGGAACCGTCCGGGTTCAGCATCACCTCGGCGATGCCGGGATCGTCGAGGAAGCCGGCGATGGCGGGGCCAAGTGCGGTCCGCAGCATGCGGGTGCTGCGGTCGAGTGCTGGCTTGTCCGGTAGCTGAGACATCCGATCCCCCTCGCGTGACGCGACGGGGATGATTAGAGGGGGCGGACTCCGCTCCACTTCAACAAGGGGAATCCGGGCGTCGTAGCCTGGCGTGAAAAGACAGGCTACGGGATCAGCCCGCGTCCTTACCCTCGACATCGTCGGGGATTTCCTGGCGGAGGGCCGGGCCCTTGGCGAGGCGCCGGCCGAGTGCCGCGACGAAGGCGTCATAGCGCTCGCCGCCCTTGGCGCGGGCGGCAGCCTGCGTCGGCTCCGGCAGGGGCGGCGTGGCGATGAGCCAGTGGCGGACGAAGAGGGCGATGGTCTCGACCATGATGGTCTGGTCGCGTTCCACGCGCTGCAATTGCCTGCCCAGGTGATCGAGGCGGCGGGCCAGGGCCGCCTCCTGCCGTTCGGCGCCGTCGGGCGACAGGAAGGAAGCGATCGCAGCTTCCGCGATCATGGAGAGGGATTGCTGGCGTCTCGCCGCATAGTCGGCGAGCAGGCGCATGACGTCGGTATCGAGATAGACCGAGAGCCTTTCTTTCTTCATGGGTGCCCCTCAGAGTTCGATGCCGTCGCCGGGGTCCATCGCCGCCTGGCGGGCGACCTGCCTCATGGCACGGCGCGCGCTGCGCAGGCGGACGGCGTCCTCGTCCGGGTCGTCCGGCGGGTCGGGATCGAACTCGTTGAGGTCCGGCCTCGGGTTGGCGATGGGCTCAGGGTCTTCCAGCTCCGGCTGGCGGCGCTGGCCGCCGCTGACCGCTTCGTCGTCGGTGAAGAGCGGGGCTTCCTCTTCCTGCCCGCGAGGTGACGGGCGGGAGGGAAGCGGCAAGCCGGTCCAGTCGTCCGGGCTCGGTGTATTGCTGGCGCCGGTTGCCGGCGGCGGCAATATCCGTTCCCGAAAGCGCCTGTCCTCGAAGTAGCGGGTCTTGCGCGCCCGGATCGGCGGGATGCCGGCGACCATGACGATCTCGTCATCGGGCGGCAGCTGCATGATCTCACCGGGGGTAAGCAGGGGCCGGGCCGTCTCGGCCCGGGAGATCATCAGATGGCCGAGCCAGGGGCTCAGCCGGTGGCCGGCATAGTTCTTCATAGCCCGCAGTTCGGTCGCGGTACCCAGGGCATCGGAGACGCGCTTCGCAGTCCGCTCGTCATTGGTGGCGAAGCTGACCCTGACATGGCAGTTGTCCAGGATCGCATTGTTGGGGCCGTAGGCCTTCTCGATCTGGTTCAGGGACTGGGCGATCAGGAAGCTCTTCAAGCCATAGCCGGCCATGAAGGCCAGCGCACTCTCGAAGAAGTCGAGCCGGCCCAGCGCCGGGAATTCGTCGAGCATGAACAGCACCCGGTGGCGCTTCGCCTTCTCCTGCAGGTCCTCGGTCAGGCGCCGGCCGATCTGATTCAGGATCAGCCGGATCAGGGGCTTGGTGCGGCTGATGTCGGACGGCGGCACCACGAGGTAGAGGGTGGTCGGGGAATCGCCCGTGACGAGATCGGCGATCCGCCAGTCGCATTGCCGGGTCACCGTGGCGACCACGGGATCGCGGTAGAGCCCGAGGAACGACATGGCGGTGGAGAGCACGCCGGAACGTTCGTTCTCGGACTTGTTGAGCAACTCCCGGGCGGCCGAGGCCACCACCGGGTGCGGCCCGGCTTCGCCCAGGTGCCGGGTGGCCATCATGGCGGCCAGCGTCGCCTCGATCGGGCGCCGCGGGTCGGACAGGAAGGCGGCGACGCCGACGAGGGTTTTGTCCTTCTCGGCGTAGAGGACGTGAAGGATGGCACCGACCAGCAGGGAATGGCTGGTCTTCTCCCAATGGTTCCGCCGCTCGAGCGAACCCTCGGGGTCGACCAATACGTCGGCGACGTTCTGGACGTCCCGCACTTCCCATTCTCCGCGCCGGACCTCGAGCAGCGGGTTGTAGGCGGCCGACGCCGCATTGGTCGGGTCGAACAGCAGCACCCTGCCGTGCCGGGCGCGGAAGCCCGCCGTCAGGGTCCAGTTCTCGCCCTTGATGTCATGGACGATGGCGGAGCCCGGCCAGGTCAGCAGGGTCGGCACCACGAGGCCGACGCCCTTGCCCGAGCGGGTCGGGGCGAAGCAGAGCACATGCTCCGGACCGTCGTGGCGGAGGTAGTCCTTGCCGAGGCGGCCGAGCATCACACCATCCGCGCCCGTGAGGCCAGCCGCCGCGATCTCCTCCGGCATTGCCCAGCGGGCGGAGCCGTAGGTCGCGACATTCTTCGCTTCCCGGGCCCGCCAGACCGACATGCCGATGGCGATCGCGATCGCAAGAAGACCACCCGAGGCGGCGATCAGGCCGCCGGTCTCGAAGATGCCAGGGGCATAAGCGTCGAAGAAGTACCACCACCAGAACAGGGCCGGCGGGTAGTAAATCGGCATGCCGGCGATATGGAACCAGGGAGTGCCCAACTGGTCCTGGTAGCCCAGCTGCCAGGCCGCCCACTGCGTGGCACCCCAGATCGACAGCAGCACGATCAGGAAGACGGCCAGGATCTGGCCCCAGAGGATCTTTGTTGCCGACATGCTGCCACTTAAGATAGTGGGCGGAATTACAAAGTGAGGCGCAACAGAAGGGCGCTCAATAGAAACTCTTTATTGATCGGTACGTGGAGGGAATTGGCGAGGAAGCGCGTATAATTTGGCTTCTTTGCGGGTTGCATTGGCTGACGAGTAAAGAAATCGCGCCGTAAAAATTTTCGGCGCGATATGATATTACTTCATATCTATGTTATTTATTGATGCTGGAGAAAATATCATCTCCCATACCGTCGGCGATGTTGGGAATTATGATCTTTGGGTCCGTGCAACCGTTCTGTCTGTAAGGATCCGCATGGCCCAGAAGAACGCGATTTTCCACATTAAGGAGGTGATGGAAAGAAAAGCTAACATGACTAGAACGGGCGTGGCAGGTCCGCAAAGTAGCTCGCTAAGGGGCAGAAGGTTGGCTTTTTGCACTACCTCTGGCCCTACCTTCCAGACAGGGACGGCATAGAACCAGGATTCCAGGCCGGAGATAGCCAGAAAGAGCAGCAGAAACACGGTCGGTATGTCGTTATTGGTGCGCCATCGTTTGGGGAATTTCTTAGATATATGAGAGATCGCTAATTTGAGGCGAAAATAAGTCGTTTTGATCTGTTCTAAATCTGACGGCATTTTGTGCTCCTTGCCTCATATTGATTGCGCTGAATACTAGCGTTGAATTGATATATTGAGTAGTGATATCAGAGGTGATTCGTGAATTTCATGATCGCGAAACACCTCAAATTGCTGATGAATCCTTCAGTGAAGTGTCGCGGATATAGGTTGCATCATTTGTGAGCGAGTCAGGCGGAAAAAGGAATGCAGCGGAAAAAGGAATGCGTTGGCATAGTATGCCAATTATGCTATCGTGTAGCCTCAAACTAATGCTGTAAGATGCCGCCATGCCCACGCGCAACGTCGTGCTGACCGAACATCATGAGGCCGTCATCGACCGGCTGGTGAAATCCGGCCGCTATCAGAATGCCAGCGAGGTGCTGCGCGAGGGCCTGCGCCTGATCGAGCAGCGGGAAGCGCTCGATGCAGCGAAGCTCGACGCCTTGCGGGAGTCCGCACGGGTCGGGTTCGGCGATCTGGAGGAAGGGCGGTTTGTCAGCCTGACGAGCGATACCCTGGACGAGTTCGTCGGTAACCTGGGCCGGGAGGCCGAGGCGAGGGTGCGCAAGGTAGGCCGATAACTGTGGCTGCCGAACTCCGCCTCTCGGCGACGGCCCGGGAGGACATCGTCGACCTGCTCGCCTGGACGACCGAGCATTTCGGGGAACAGGCCCGCCTGCGCTATGAGCGTCTGATCGTGACCGCCCTGCGCGATCTCGCCGAGGATCCCGAGCGGATGGGCAGCATCGACCGCGCCGAACTCGGCCTGCATGTCCGTAGCTATCACCTGCGCCACAGCCGCGACCGGGTGCCTGGCGAGAAGGGCGTCGTTCGCCGTCCCCGGCATTTCCTGCTGTACCGCGTCTCACCCGCCGGCGTGATCGGTGTCGGCCGCGTGCTGCACGACGCGATGGAACTCGATCGCCATCTGCCGTCGCTCTACGGCGACGAATAGGCCTTACAAGCCGAGACCCTTCTTCCGTCCTGAGTTCCAGTCGATGCCGCCGTCAGGCCGGCCGATGCCGCTCACCTGCTGACCGAGGCGCTTCTCGATGGCTGGTGACCAGGGCACGAGCTTGAACCCGAGGCCGTCGTCGATCATGGCGAAGCTGCCGGAGGCGAGCGCGAAGCGCCGACGATAGAGGCCCGAGATGGGACTGCTGGGTTCCGGTTGCTCGAAGGCAAGGCCGGTCTCCTTGGCCAGGGTCTCGCCGAGCGCGTCGACCTCCCGGCGCCGAAGCGTATCGAGCAGGTTGCGGGCATAGATGACACGCTGGTCTGTTCGGCGGGCGAGGCCTTGCTCGGTGAGATGATTGGTTCGCCGCGCCAGGGCTTCGCGCACCTCCGCGCCGAAGCCGGTTTCGGCCAGGGGCAAGGGATCGCGCGAGACGGCCTGACGGTCGAGCCAGGTGGCGCCGGCCGCGGTGACCTGCTGTTCCAGCGAATAGTCCGAATGGGTCGCCAGCATCATGTGGTGCCGGCCCCCTTTGTCGGTGAACCTTCGCAGCTCGACGATCGAGCCCGGCGCACTGTCGCCCGCGGCATCGAGGTCGGGCAGGCGGAGGTGATGGGTGCGACCGTCGGTGCCGTCGACGATGGCGAAGGCCGTGCCCTTCAATTCGTCGTCCAGGCCCCGCTCGACGAGGCGGCCGATGATCGGGGCGTCTTGCTGTTCGCCGGCGAGGACATAGCTGGAGGCGGCGCGTTCGATCCCCTGTTCGGCGAGGCCGCGGTGAATGCGCTTGATGACGTCGCCGCGTTCGCCGAGTTTCCGCAGTGTGGCCTCGGCTTCTTCCGCCATCACCCATTGGCCGGGGCCGAATTCCCGGGCGAGGCCGAGGGCTTCGAGCTTCCGGAGCCGGCCCACCTTCAGGACATGGAAGGCGTCGGGCTGCTCGCCGGCGCGCGGGGCGAGGTCGATGAGCCCGAGGCCGCCATCATGGCGCAGTTGCCGGTCGAGCGCGGTCCAGCGTTCGCTCTCCACCTGCTGTTCCAGCGCACGGCGGATCTCGTGGTCGGTGCGGGGCCCCAGTTCCCGCGTGATCAGGTCGCGGGCCCGATCGCGGAGGCCCTGCTTGATGTAGTCCCGGGCGATGACGAGGTTCTCGCCGTCGTCGCGCACGCCGCGCACCAGGATGTGGAGATGGGGGTGGCCCGTGTTCCAGTGATCGACGGCGACCCAGTCGAGCTTGGTGCCGAGATCCTGTTCGGCCTGGGCCATCAGGTCGCGGGCGAAGCCGCGCAGGTCCGCCATCTCGGGGGAATCGTCGGGTGAGACGATGAAGCGGAAGTGATGGCGATCGTCCTTGCAGCGCTCGGCGAAAGCCTTGCCGTCGGCCTCATCGGTGGCAGGGCCGAACAGCCTGGCCTTCTCACCGTCGCGGGTGACGCCGTCCCGCCGCAGGTAGGCGATATGGGGCGCGAGCGAGGCGCCCCGCAGGCCGGCGCGGACGACACGGGCCTTGATCACGGCGCCGCGTGTCCGGCCGGTGATCAGCCGGTTGGCGATGACGGTGGCTCGCTTGCCCCGACCGAAGTGGGAGCGGTTTCCCTTTGAGATCTTGCCGGCCCGGGAGACAGTGCCGCCGGCCTTCCGTGTGGCGGCCAGCGCCTGGGCGACGAAGGGCCGGACGCGCTGGGCCTGGGGCGATCGGATGCGTCCCGGTCGGATGCGGAAGTCGTCATCCGTCATCGCCGACTTCCTGCACCTCGCGCGAGAAGCGCGGATCGCCTCGGTTTGAAGGCCGGCAGTGAGGTGCGGTGGAACGGCACACATCGCGGATCGTGGGTGTAAGTCCTTGAACTTGCTGCATCCCCATCCGCCACACCTCGCATTCCTTTATCCTGCCTTAGTACTGTCGCGTGTCGGCCCTTCCCCCAAACCACGCTGTAACGTCCAGAATTGCGATCGCCGATAGACCATTTCATGGGTGAGGCCCCGAGATGAAGATGCCTGATGAGACCGGGGCGAGGCGGGCGACAGCCACCATCGGGCCATCATCGGAGGCGCTGTCGGCTTGCTGACGCGGCACCAGCCGATCGTCGGCGGACGACACGCCGGTGGTGATGATGAAGATCGGCGCCGCGGCCCAGGCGTCACCGGCCGGGCGCAGCCCGCCGGTAGCCGGGATTGCAGCCGTGCCGTCGATCGCCGGCTGCAGGGCGGCGACATAGGCGACGGTTTCGGGGGGAAGGGCGCGGCCGGTCGAGAGATGGTCCGTATAGCGGCCGGGGCCCGCGTGATAGGCCGCGAGGAAGCCGAAGGCGCCGAAGCGGTCGTACATCTCGCGCAAGTAAGCCGTGCCCGCCATGACGTTGTCGCACGGATCGAACGGGTCCGCGCCCAAGGCGTAGCGGGCGCGAAGATCCGCCCAGGTCTCGGGCATCACCTGCATCAGGCCCATGGCGCCGGCGGTAGAGACGGCGTCTGGGTCGCCGCCACTCTCCGCCCGGATCACGGCGCGGATCCAGGCCTCGGGCAGGCTGAAGGCCTGCGAGGCCGCCGCGATGTGCCGGTCGATCTCGCGGCCGTCGATGGACCTTTCGGTTGCCGCCGCCGCGTCGGCCGGCGGCGGTAGCGAAGCGATGCCGGGAAGGAGAAGGAGCAGGGCGAAGCCCGCGAGCTTCGATGCCCGGCGGCGCAGCGACGGCATCGTTCAGGCCTTGTCGGCAGGCTTCGACGGGCGGCTCCAGTGCAGCGACCAGGCCGTGCCGTCGGCGCCGGCCTGGAACAGGTTGGCGCGGATCGGCTGCACGAAGACGGGATCGTCGATCTGCAAGGCGAGGAAGTCGCCGGCCCGCTCGCCGGTGCGCTTCCAGGCGGCGCCGATCTCCGGCCCGTCGGCTTGGTCGAGGTGGATGCGGAAGGCCGGCGAAGCCCCGGCCTCCGCGTGTTCCACGGGCACGAGAACCACATCGATGTCGAAGGCAAGGCTGCGGATGCGGCCGGTGAAGCCGGTTTCCGTGCGGGTGAACTCACCGATCTGTGGCATGGGATGCTCCTGTCTTGGGTTTGGGGAGGGGATGTTCGGCCTGCGGAGGCGGGGCCTTCGGCTCGTCGTCCGGCCGCTCGATCCAGAGCGGGACGGCGACGCCGATCACGGCGGACAGCGGCAAGGGGCCGAAGTAGCGGCCGTCCAGGCTGTCGTGGATCTCGGGGTTCAGCAGGAAGACCTCGTCGGAGCCGAGCCGGCGGCAGCCCTGCCAGACCGGCAGGGCACGGCCACGCCGGTCGCGCGACAGCGCGCGGGCGACCGGCTTGCCGTCGACCGTGACCACAAGGCCGGTCCGGCACACGGTCTGCTCCTTCAGCGCGACCACATGCTTCAGCAGGGGTACGCCGTCCGGCAGATAGCCGCCGCCCGCCAGGAAGCGCGCCAGCGCGTCCGGCGGGGCCACGGCGACGATGTCGCCGATGGCCGGCGGGGTGCCGGGGCGGATCAGGTAGAGGCCGATCGGCGTGCTGGCGGAGGCGTTCCACAGCAGGCGAGGTGCCATCGGATGGAGCGCCGGGACGACGAGGGCGGCGGCCGCGAGGCTCGCCGTCACGAGGAGGCCGGCGCGGCTCATGGCCGGATGCTCCGGCGTTTCAGCCAGGCGCGATGGCGAAGCAGCGTGTAGGGGCGTGGGTCGCCGCCGGCGAGCAGCCGATGGTGCATGTGACGCCAATATTCCGGCGCGACGGCGGCGGGCGGAACGCCCTGCGCCTCGATCGCGTCGATCAGGCGGAACACTTGCTCGACCTTGGATCCGCCCTGCGCGGTCAGCAGGATCTCGGCGCCGGGGCGGACGAAAGGCAGGGTCTGGTACGGAGCACCGGTCGGCAAGGCGCGCAGGATGTCGAGCCGGGAGAATACGGCGCCGCTATCGCTGGCGGTCCAGCGGGCGAAGGCGAAGACGGCGTCTGGGGCGAAGCCGACGACGCGGCGGTGGCGGTCCAGTGTGCGCTCGGCGATGTAATCGCCGAAGCGCAGCCAGTATTCGCATTGCTTCTCCCGCCAGGTCAGTTCGACCTCGGTCAGGCCGGCGAAGGGATCGGTGGCGGACATCATGGCTGTCCTCCATCAGTTTCCGGAAAATGACGTTCCAGCAACTCGCGCAGCATGTCGGCGACGGTCAGGCCGCGGGCAAAGGCCGCGATCTTGATCCGGCCGCGCAGCGCCGGTGTGACGTCGATGGTCAAGCGTGCCGTGAAGATCCGGGCGTCAGCCCGGCCTTTCGGCACGGGCGCTTTCACCCAGCGCTCGGCATCGCCGGGCCGCGCGGCGAAGATGCGCTTGCTCGTCATGGCGCGAGCCTTCCGACCTCGGCGGCCAGGGCCGCGATCTCGTTCGCGGCGATGCTGTCCGCGTCGATCTCCGCGGCGAGACGGCCCGTCTGGGCCGCATCGGCGAAGACGATGCGCTGCCCGACGGTGGCTGCCAGCACGGGCGGATCGTGATCCGCCAGCGTCGCGGCGGTCTCGCGGGCGATCACCGTGCGCGCGGCACAGCGGTTGAGCACGAAGCGCGCGACGAGGCCTGGCTTGAAGAGGCGCGCCTCGTCGAGGAGGCGCAGCATCTCGGCCGAGGCCCAGCCATCGAAGGGTGAGGGTTGGACGGGGATCAGCACGACGTCGGCCGCCAGCAGGGCGGAGCGCATCAGCGCGGCAACCCGGGGTGGCCCGTCGATGATCAGGTGATCGACATCGCCGGCCAGGCTCGGCACTTCCCGGTGCAGCGTCTCGCGCGGCAGGCCCACTGTCCCGAACAGGCGCCCGGCCCCGCTCCGGGCCCGCTGGGCCGCCCAGTCGAGCGCGGACCCCTGCGGGTCCGCATCGACCAGCAGGCCCCTCTTTCCTTCCTGGGCCCATTGTCCGGCGAGGTGCAGGGCGAGGGTAGTCTTGCCGGTGCCGCCCTTCTGGTTGAGGAGGGCGACGATCATAGCGCCCGTCCTTGACCGATGTTGTCCCGGCTTTGCACCGGACCAACATCATCAATGTTAGAGTCTATGTTAGATAAGTTAGGGGAGCTGATTTCCCCTCCAGCGCAATGGGTTAAGAGCTGTTTGGGTTCCCGATAGCACGAGTCTTCGGTTCCCGATAGCACGATAGTCGGAGTTCCCGATAGCACGAGGGGTTTCACAGGATATCCACAGGCTTCAGGCTCGAAGGCGAGCAGGGGGCGGCCCCCTGCTTCCATTTCGACCGCGAGCCTGTAACCCGGCAGGGGCTGGCGACGGATGATGTCGCGAAGCTCGAAGGCGAAGCGCTTGAAGGGGGAGAGACTGCCGGACTTCTGGTGCAGATGGCGGAAGTCGAGGCGCCAGCCCCTGGGCTGGCGTCCGCCGTGCTTGCGCACCAGACGGTAGAGCCAGCGGTCCAGCCCGCCGGTCAGGTCGAAGTAGGCCCGGTCGATGGTCAGCACCAGGGCATCGTCCAGGACCGCCCGGTAGAACCAGTCGGGCACGATCAACTCGATCCCGCCTGGATGGCCGCCGCCGCTGGCATGCTCGACCCACTCGTTGATCCAGGAGAAGCGATGCAGGCGCTTCTCGCTCGCCTGGCGCAGGGAGGTGGCGACGCTTGTCGACTGAAGGCGGTCGAAGGCCGCGCGGAGACGCTGATAGTCCCGTAGCGAGGTGCCCCGGCCGATGAAGGTCAGGATCTCATAGGGACTGGCCGCCATCAGGCGCGAGGTGCGGAGGCCCGCGTCGCGCGCCTCGACGATCTGGCTCGCGGCCCAGATCAGCACGTCGGCATCCCAGATGGTGGCCATGCCGTGCTCGGCGACGGCCTCGACCC
The DNA here is from genome assembly GCF_049306435.1 of Zavarzinia sp. Lineage (NCBI taxonomy): Bacteria > Pseudomonadati > Pseudomonadota > Alphaproteobacteria > Rhodospirillales > Zavarziniaceae > Zavarzinia > Zavarzinia sp. Next base: position 9,532 of record NZ_JBAQRT010000219.1, on the reverse strand, counting down.
GGATGGTGATCTCGCCCGAGCGGAAGTCGATGGGCGTGACACGGGGCGTCTTGGCCAGGCTGAAGAAGGGATAGGCCATCAGGTCCTGGGCATCGCGCGGGGCGAGATCGCCGGGCAGGGCACGGAACAGTTCGAGTTGGTCGCGCTCTGACCGGCGGGGATGGCGATGGGACATCGCGGGATCCCGCCTCAGCGCCGGGGCTTGCCGGCGTAGGGGATGAGGTCCGGCTTCTGGCGCTTCGCCGGCAGCACGGTGCCCCGGCCGGGATCAGAGGTGGAGGTCTTGGCGCCCCGGTCGGCCCAGGCTTGCAGATCCTCGAGGGCATAGACCACCCGGCCGCCGAGCTTGCGGTAGGCGGGGCCGGTGCCATAGGTGCGGTGTTTCTCGAGGGTACGGCCGGATAGGCTCAGGAAGCGGGCGGCTTCGGGGGTGCGCAGGAAGCGCGGCGGCAGGTTGGCGGGATTGGCGGACATGATCGAGCCTCCGTGGGTGAAGCCGTCCGGATCGGCGCCGGGCGGCGGTCAGGGAGGAGGCTGGCGGAGGAGACCTGCGCAGGGGGATGGTGAAGGCAGGGACGGAAGAACCGCCACCCTAGCGGCGGCGGCGCAGCAGGCGGCGATAGCCGCCGCGGAGCAGGGTGACGCCGTCCCGGACGAGGCGGATCGTGGTGTCGCGGAGGGAACAGGTCTTCCACGGAAACGCAGCGACCCGGCGCAGGCCGAACAGCGATTCAGCGACTGCCCGGTAGGCGGCGCCGGCGCCATGGCCGTCGAGGGCACGAAGAACCTGCCGCAGGCGGCAACGGCGCTGCCGGGTGAGGCGGGCATCGGGCGGCACGCTGCTGGATGCCCGGATCAGGCGCGCGACGGCGTCCAGCCGTTCCGCGCCGTGCCGGTCGAGGATGACGAGCGCCGCGAGCATCCCGTTCGGCGCGGGGTCGCCCGAGATCAGGACGCGGAGGTCGCTGCCCGCGACGATACCCAGCCGGTCACCGTCGGGGCCTCTGTGGACGGTCTCGATCGCGGACAGGGGCACAGCTTCCCAGGCTTCGGGGAGGGGCGGCGCCGGAACGAGCAGGACGAGGCCGGGATCGAGGCCCGGCGTCCAGAAGGCGCGGGCCTGGCCGGCCGGAAGATCAGGATCGACAGGGAAACATCAGGCCCCAGCGCGCGCGGAACGCGGCCGCCGCTGCAGGATCGCCGTCGCCGGCCATGAGGGCGGCGTAGTCGCGCCGGTAGTCGGGATTGCGGCGCAGGAATTCCCAGGCGAGGTCGGGGGCGGCGAGGCCGTCGAGGTAGTCGTAAGCCTCGGGGTTCCTCCAGTTCGACGGAATCGTGCCCATCAACGCCCTCCTGTATCCGGCATGGTCAATGCTCGGATAGCGAGTTTTCAGGAAAGGCGGGAGGTGGGAAGTCCCGGATTCGGCATCGCGTGATGCCGAAACTCGGTCACTGTCCGGGAGGATTTGCGCCCAGGGCCACGACGTCTCGGTAGCCTCGTTCCGCCAGCCAGCGGGCGCGGGCGAGGTGGCTGTCGTAGACAAGGCGTGCCCGCCCCGGCTCGCGACCGGCATCGATGCCGAAAATCAGCGACACGGCCTCGCGCCAGTCGGCGCCTTCGGCCGCGGCGTCGAGCAGCCGGAAATAGCGCCCGGCCTGCTGCCGGTCGTAGTCGGTGAGCGCCGGCTGATCTGGTGCGTGATCCTGGAAGGGTTGCGTCACGTCTGCCCCCATGACGAGTGCGCTCACCCTATCCGGTTTGACGATCGTCTCAAGGCCGATTGGTCCTGTGCAGGAACGAGATGCCTCGAAGGTGAGGACATTCCTCACGGATCCGCCCAAGTATTTGTCGAGAATACTCCGTGGAGAAATACTCGACAAGCTCGTGTCCTCTCGAACATGGAGATACGAGCGATCCTGGCCGAGAATCTGAAGCGATACCGAAAGGCGCAGGGCCTGTCGCAGGAAGAGCTCGCGCACCGGGCCGGGATCGACCGGACCTATATCAGCTCGCTGGAGCGGAGCGTCTATGCCGCCGGCATCGATGTCGTCGACCGCCTGGCCAAGGTCCTCGGTATCGAGGCGGCGGACCTTCTGCGTCGCCCCACCGACGGGCTGGAGGGCGAGTGACTCTGTTAGGAACAGTCTGGGGGGGGGGGGGGAAATAGATGGAGGGAACCGTCTCTCCTTTCCCGTGGGAGGATGTTTGTAAGGAGGGGCATAGCCCTTCCTTCAAGGGGGAGAGTTTGAGAGGGGCGGCTTGCCCCCCTCTCATGAGGACGTCCGGCCGGTCGATCCGGCCGGAGGGCCTGTTCATGCTGTCTACCATCCCGCCGCCGCCGACAGAAAGAAGGCGGAGCTTACGTTTCCCCGGGCCCTCACGGCAAAGGCTCCCGCCCGGCCGGGGCCGGGCGGGGCGCCCTGGCGGCTCAGTCGCCGTTGCTCTTCCGGCCGCGCGACCAGATGAGCGAGTAGCCTTCCCCGTCCTCGTCGTCGAACAGGTTGGCGTAGATCGGGGCGGTGAAGCTCGGGTCGTCCAGCTTCAGGCCGAGGTAAGCCCGCCCTTCGTTGGACTTCTTGGTCCAGGCGGCCCCGATCTCAGCGCGGCCGACCAGGACGCGGTGGCTGGGGGCGTTGTCGCCGTTGCCCCGGGTCTCGGGGACGATGCGGACGTTCTTGGCCTGGACGGAGAGGGTGACGATCTCGCCGGTGTATTCGTTGCCGGACTTCTTGAAGGTGCCGATGGTGGCCATGTGAGTTCTCCTTGGGTCTGTCTCGAGCCCACGACCATCGCGGCCTCGATGGTGATCGGCAGGCCGAAGGCGATCGGCGCCGCACCCGCTTGCGGGCCGGAACGAAGAGGAGGGCGGCGACGGGACGCTTTCTTGCCTCGCGAGGAATGCGGGCTTGCCCGCAGGGGAAGAAAGTGGCCGGGCGGCGTTGCGGCATAGGCGATCGAGGCGAAGCCGGCCTTCGGCCAGATCAAGCCATGGAGAGGCCGTGGGGGCGGGTGACGTGACCTTCCAAGACCAGGGAGGGCTCATAAGGCCATCTGGGAGCATCGGGATTGCAGCAAGGCGCCGGTGGGGGCTCCATCTCGGTCCAGGATGCTTCGCATGGTGCGGGGAGTGGGGAACATCGGTCTCGCGATCTGTCGTGTCCTGGCCGGCCGTGCCGAGATCCGGGTTGTCGGTGCAATGGGAGGGACTTGGGGCGTTTCTGCGCCGACAGGGCGGGCGATGTGCTGCAACGGTGCTTTTGCCGGTCTGTTCGGCGACGAGGACGGGGAAGGTTGCTGTCCTTCGATCTTCAGCGGTGCGGGCGAAGGCGTCAGTGTCGTCAAGGGTGTCCCACCCGGCCCGGCCGGGCGGGAGCTTTCCCGGGAGCGTCACTTGCCGGGCTGGCGGAAGCCCGCCGTCTGCATCCAGGCGCCGCTGCCGGCGATCATGGCGCCCATGATGGAACAGGCCGTCTGCCAGCCCGCTGACGGTATCACTAGGGTGGAGATCCCGTGAATGGTGCTGTAGCCGGCAATGGCTGCCGGCACCGCGAACATCAGGGCAATGGCGATCTGAAGCCAGAGCGGGCGTGCAACGGCGATCAGCAATTGCCCGGCGGCAAATGTGATGCCGCCGGCAGCACTGCCGAGAAGGAAGGCGGGGATGACGCCAGCGCCCTGATCTAGGGCCCAGAGGCCGACGGTCGTGCCGGCGAACAGGGGCAAAGCAAAGCGGGCGAGGCTGAACAGCAGCCAGCAGAGAAATAGGGAGCCAGCGAGCGAGCTGACGATGCCGAGCGCAATCATGGCGGTGGCCTCCGTGCAAAGATCGGACGGTTGCGCCAGCCACCACCTTCCACGGCGCAGGTTCAGGAATAGCATGACGGGAGCCGAGCCGGAACGTCCGGTTGCCGGCTCGATGATCCGTTTTGCCGTGAACCCGTAGCCCCGGCTCCACGGCAAAGCGGTTTTGCGGCATTACGGAACGGCGGCGCTCAGGCGCCTCCTTTCGGGATGCGCCAGACCGGGATGCCGGCCATGCGGGCCTTGTCGGCGAGATTGTCCTGGATGCCGGTGCCGGGGAAGACCAGGACCCCGATCGGCAGTTCGGCCAGCAGGGCGTCGTTCCGCTTGAACGGGGCGGCTTTGGCGTGCTTCGCCCAGTCGGGCCGGAAGGCGATCTGCGTGACCTTGCGGGTATCGGCCCAGCGGGCGGCGATATGTTCGGCGCCCTTGGGCGAGCCGCCGTGCAGCAGGACCATGTCGGGGTGGCGGGCGTGGGCCTTGTCGAGCCGGTCCCAGATCGTGCGGTGGTCGTTGTAGTCGAGCCCGCCGGTGACGGCGATCTTCGGGCCCTTCGGCAGGAGAACCGTGGTGTCGGCCCGGTGCTTGGCGGCCAGGAAATCCCGGCTGTCGATCATGCTGGCGGTCATCATGGTGCGGTTGACCTTGGAGCCGGAGCGGGGGCGCCAGGTCGAGCCGGTATGGCGCTCGAAATGGTCGGCGGCCTGGTCGCGGAAGAACTCCATGCCGTTCCGCCGTTCGATCAGCGTGATGCCCTCAGCGGTCAATCGTTCCAGTTCGACCGAGCGAACTTCGGACCCGTCCTGTTCCCGTTGGCTGCGGCGCTGTTCCTGCTCGTTGCCGTCGAGATCCCGTTCGATGCGGTCGATCGCGCGGTGGAACAGGTTCACGGTGGCCCAGAGCAGGTCGTCGAGATCGGCTTCGAGGCGGGTGTCGCGCAGGCTGGTGATGAGAGCATCGAAGATGTCGGCCACGGCGCCGGAGACGATGCGGGGCTCGGGCAGGGGCCTCGGGTCGGGTTCGTCCTCGTAAGGACGGTGACCGTAGAGCTGGAGTTCGGTCAGCAGGTGAGCGGTGGGCGAGGCGCCCTGCGCTTCGTGGCCGGTGTCGTCATGGATCGTCATAGAGTGCCTCCTTCGGTGGCTCGGCCGCGTCCGTCGCGGCCTTCATGGCGACGGAAGACGGCGGGCGAGCCGGAACCGCACCGCCGGGGCGAAGCCCGGCGGCCGGAGCGCAGCGGAGGATGGCGAAGGGGGCGGCTATTTTGCCTGGCGATGTAAAGGCGGGGTACCCGCCGACGGAAAATAGCCGCGCCCCGCCATTGCGGTGCCGGTCCGTTTGCCGTCCCGATCGCCTCTGAAGAAGGCCGTGGCGCGGCCCTCTGCCGGTGGGGAGGCGCGGATGATCCGATGCCGAGCCGGAACGTGCCTATCGCCGTCTCGGCCGCAGGATCGGTTGGCGGATGAGAAACCGGAGAACGTCTTCCGGTGCGAGCTGGGGCCGGAGGGCTGACCGGATCCTGTCGCCCCCGAAGGTGCAGAGGTCTTCGTTGAAATCCCCGAGGCTGGGGGTGAGCGGAAGCGCTTCGATCCCCGCATCCTGTGCCCGGGTGACCAGTTGGTCCCGTGCCTTCAGGCCGGCGGCATCATCGTCATGGGCGACATAGAGCCGGCGAAGGGTCGGCGGCAGGATCAGGCTGGCGAGATGCGTGGCCGAGAGGGCTGCGACCATCGGCATCGTCGGCAGGACAATGCGCAGCGAGAGCACCGTCTCGATACCTTCGCCTGTGGCCATGACATCCTGCACCGTCCCGAACCGCACACCCTTGCCGAGCAGATGGCCCATGGCCCGCCGCGGTGTCGCGATCGCGGCCTTGCCGCTGCCTGCCGGATCGAGCCAGGTGCGGTGCACGCCGGTGATCCTGCCGTCGAGATCGGTGACGGCGGCGATCATGGCGGGACCGGCCTGACGCAGCGATGTTCCCTCCACCCGGTAGTAACATGACGGGTGGTATCGGAGCGTGGCGGTTTCGTGCAGAGCTGTGATCCCGCGGTTACGGAGATACGTTTCCACGATTGTGCCCGTAATCGGCTTTGCCATGGCGAACAACCGGCGAGGGGCATCGGTTGAGCGGTAGGGCCCCAGCGCCGGCAGATATACCGGTGTCGGTGGGCGAGGGTTCCCGAGGAACCTCCGTGCCTCTTCGATGACGTCCCGGAAATCCCGAAGACCGCAGGCTTCCCGGATGATGTCGAGCAGGTCGCCGTGCTCGCCCGTGGCGGCATCTGTCCATCTGCCCATCGCCCCCTTGCCGGTGGCCGGCCCGGTCAGGCGGACGAAGAGCGAGCGGCCGGGTGTGTTGCGGGCATCGCCCACCAGCCAGTAGCGCCCCTCGCGATGGCCGGCGGAGAGATAGTGCCGGCAGACGGCCTCTGCATCGCGGGCAAGCCGCGATGCCAGTTCGGTGGCGTTCTCCGCCATGTCAGGCGACCTCCCGGTCGGCGACGCGGCGGACGGGGTAGGTGCGGAAGAGGCGGGAGAGCACCTCGATGCCGCGCTCGTCGGTCGGCACGAAGAAGCGCAGCGTCCAGGCGATGATCTCGGCGAAGAGGCCATAGGCCCTGAGCCGGTCGCGCATCGTCTCGGCGAAGCCCGAGAGTTCGATGCGGTGACCGCCCAGGACCCGGACGCGCCGGAGGTCGAGCCCCTCCTCGAGCGAGATCACGGTGCTGCCTGCCAGCAGGGCGGCGAAGGCCGCCTCCGAAGTCAGATCGGCCGGCGTCGCAGCGGTCACGCCGGCGACCCAGGCCGGCGAGACCCGGCGCCCGACGATCCGCTCGCCGCCATCCGTCTCCAGGCGGTAGACTCGCGTGCCCTCGGCCGGCAGCCGCTTCCAGATCGGCAGCAGCAGGCCGGCGACAATGTGGATCGTGGTCTTGCTGAAGGCGGGGATCTCGTCCAGTTCCGCCTGCCAGGCGGCGGCGAAGGTGTTGCGGCCGGCGGTCTGCCAGAGGGTCTCCGGCATCAGCCTGACCGGGATGGTCTGGCTCTCCAGGGGCCGGACGAGGCGGATGCGCTGCTCGATCTCGCCGTCGTCGAGCATGATGCTGGCGGCCGGGATCTCGACGGCCGCCCGGCCCGAGCGGCTGTTCACCAGCAGCCGGGTCTTGCCGTGGCGCAGCAGGTCGAGCGCCTCGTCGAGCGTGGTGGGGTGATTGCGCCGGTGCTCGGCGATAGTGAGCAGGCGGCTCTCGGCGCCGGTCGCCGCATGGGTGTGGATCACCGTGCGGGCGGTGACCGTGAAGCGTTCCGCCGTCAGGGTCTCCAGGCCGGCATCATAGGTGCCGGCGGCGATCGCCCCCTCGATCCGGCCGGCGAGGATCTGCTCGAAGGCGGTGAAGAGGATGTCCTGGAGGGCGAGCGGCAGGGCCAGCATCCGATTGAGGAAGGTGGTGATCGGCGGAAGCTCGTCCCGGATGCCGTTCGCATCCATCAGGCTGAGGCCGGTCGCGTCCTCGAAGCGGCCGAGTGTGCAGCCCTCGATCCGGCCGCGCACGAGCAGCAGGTAGAATTGGCGCAGCGCGTCGCGGGCATAGTGGCTTTCCAGATTGTCCTCCGGCCGGAACATCCCCTGGCCGCCGGTCTGGCGCTGGCCGCGCGTGATCGCCCCGAGCGTGTCCAGCCGCCGCGCGATGGTGGAGAGGAAACGCTTCTCGGCCTTGACGTCGGTGGTCACGGGCCGGAACAGGGGTGGTTGCATCTGGTTGGTGCGGTTGGTCCGGCCCAGCCCTTGGATGGCCGCATCCGCCTTCCAGCCGGCTTCGAGCAAGTAGTGAACCCGGAGGCGACGGTTCCGCGCCCCGAGATCGGCGTGATAGCTGCGCCCGGTGCCGCCCGCCTCCGAGAACACCAGGATGCGCTTCCGGTCGTCCATGAAGGCCTGGGTTTCGTCGAGGCTGGCGGAACCCGGCCGGTTCTCGACCGTCAGGCGGTCGCCCTTGCGGGTGATGCGGCGTCCGCGTCCGGTCACCTCGGCGACCATCTCGGTGCCGAAGTGCTGGATGATCTGGTCGAGGGCGCCGGGCACCGGCGGCAGCGCCGCCAGCGTCTCGATCAGCCGGTCACGGCAGGCGACGGCCTCGCGGTTCTCGACCGGCTGGCCGTCGCGGAACACGGGACGGGAGGAGAGATTGCCCGAACTGTCGGTGAAGGGCTCGTAGAGCTGCACCGGGAAGGAATGGTGAAGATAGTCGAGGACATATTCCCGCGGCGTGATGTCGAGGCGGAGGTCGCCCCAGTCTTCCGCCGGGATCTCGGCCAGGCGGCGCTCCATGAGCGCCTCGCCGGTCGAGACGAGCTGGATCACGGCGGCATGGCCCGCCGCCAGATCCGCCTCGATCGCGCGGATCAGGGTGGGCGTCTTCATACCGGTGATCAGGTGGTTGAAGAAGCGCTGCTTCGTACTCTCGAAGGCCGAACGCGCGGCGGACTTCGCCTGGGCATTCAGTGTGCCGCTCGCGCCGGTGATGTTCGCGGCCCGCATGGCGGCATCGAGATTGCGGTGGATGATGCCGAAGGCATCGGCATAGGCATCGTAGATCCGCCGCTGCGCTGGTGTCAGCGCGTGCTCGATCATCTCGTATTCGACGCCCTCGTAGGAGAGTGAGCGCGCGGTATAGAGGCCGAGGGCCTTCAAGTCCCGGGCCAGTACTTCCATGGCCGCAACGCCGCCGGCCTCGATCGCGCCGACGAACTCTGTCCTGGTGGCGAAGGGAAAATCGTCCCCGCCCCAGAGGCCGAGGCGCTGGGCATAGGCGAGATTATGCACGGTGGTCGCGCCGGTCGCCGAGACATAGACCACGCGGGCCGCTGGCAACAGGTGCTGGAGGCGGAGGCCGGCGCGGCCCTGCTGCGAGGCGGTCTGTTCGCCGCGTTCCCCCGACTGGCCGGCGGCATTCTGCATGGCATGGCTTTCGTCGAAGATGATCACCCCGTCGAACTCTTCGCCCAACCATTCGACGATCTGCCGCACCCGGGAAGCCTTGCCCTCGCGCTCGTCGGTGCGGAGCGTGGCATAGGTGACGAACAGGATGCCTTCCGCGAGACGGATCGGGCTGCCCTGGCGGAAGCGGGCGAGCGGCGTCACCAGCAGGCGCTCCATGCCGAGCGCCGACCAGTCGCGCTGGGCATCCTCGATCAGCGTATCTGAGCGGGAAATCCAGACCGCCCGGCGCCGGCCCTGCAGCCAGTTGTCGAGCAGGATGCCGGCGACCTGACGGCCCTTGCCGGCACCCGTGCCGTCGCCGAGGAACCAGCCCCGCCGGAAGCGCACCGCGTCCGGTGCATCCTCGGCAGCAGCGGTGGCGAAGTCGCCGGTCTTGCCGACGTTCCAGGTGCCCGCGAGGAAGCCCGCATGGGCTTCGCCGGCCTGGATCACGCTTTCCAGCTGGGCGTCCGACAAAAGGCCCTCGGTGACGACACGAGCCGGGAGGCGCGGGCGGTAGGACGGCTTCGGCGGGGCAACCGAGGCCATGGCCGAGGATTGCACCAGCCGGGTCGGATGCGGCTTCGCACCGGGAATACGGATCGATTGCAAGTCGTAAGGTTCATAAAGCGTGTCCGTGAGATTGCCCGCCGGTGGTGACCAGTCTTGGGTCTCATAGGCGAGTTTGATGGCATCGAGGACCGGGACGGCGTCTTGGCCGATCACTGCCGGAGAAGGCGCGGGAC
>NZ_JBAQRT010000218.1:0-9134 GCF_049306435.1 Zavarzinia sp. | reverse complement strand
GGCCTGATGCTGCACCTCGGCACCGCCCGTCTCGACCTGCCGGCCCTGCCGGCCGCGGCCATCGCCTTGCCCGAGATGGCGCCGCCGGAGACGGCGCCGGCCCTGCCGCATGAGGTGCTGTGGCCGGAGGCGATCCGGCGCTTCACGACGATCGACGCCGCGACGGGGCGCACCGCCCTGACCATCGAGACGCGGCGCCAGGCGACCCGGCTCGGCGAGCTGTCGTTCCACACCGAAGGCCACGAAGTCTTCTCGATCCTGCCGGACGATCCGGGCAGCGCCCATGTCGCCATCACCCGGCGGATGCACATGGACCGCCCCGGCTGGGCCATCCGGCTCGAGACTTTCGCCGAGGTCGGCGTGGACGCGGGGCGTTTCACCCTGCACTGCCGGCTCGACGCCTTCGAGAACGACGCCCTCGTGTTCAGCCGGTCATGGCGCCAGGCTTTCGACCCGGCGCCATTGCCCGTGTGACGGCGAGCCTCAGCCGCGCCAGCCCGGGCTGGCGCGGTCGAGCAGGCGCAGCATGGCCGGCCACATGCGATGGCCGGCGCGCGGCGGATCGAAGCTGCTGGTGTACTGCCGCTCGGTCTGGGCGATCAGTTCGGCCGAGGGCGTGACGAAGGGGCGGCCGGTCGCCAGCACATCCATCTGCACCCGGCAGGTCTGTTCCAGATAATACATCAGATAGAAGGCGGCGGGGATGGTCTGGCCCACGGTCAGCAGGCCGTGGTTGCGCAGCACGAGGCCCAGCTTGCCCTGGATGTCGGCGTCGAGCCGCGGCCCTTCGTCGAGATTGAAGGCGACCCCTTCATAATCGTGATAGCCCATGCGCCCGGCGAATTCGATCGCGAACTGGTTGATCGGCAGCAGCCCGTCCTCGAGGCAGGACAGGGCGACGCCGGCACGGGTATGGGTGTGAACCACGCAGTTCACATCCGGCCGCGCGGCCAGAATCGCCGAATGGATCACATAGCCCGCCGCATTGGCGCCGCCGATGTCTTCCAGATCGCGGATCGGCATCTTCACCAGGCTATCGGGCGTGATCTCGTCGAACATATAGCCGAATGGATTGATCAGAAATGCATTCTCGCCCGGAACTCGTGCCGAGGCATGGGTATAGATCGTGTCATCCATCCCGAAATGGGCAAGAAGACGGTAAAGGGCCGTCAGGTTCAGTCGTGCCTCTTCTTCATTGGTGACTTCAATGAAGCTGGCGACTTTATCCTTTACTTCCATCATACGCTCCACAACTATTGGATCAGGACTTGTAACAAGGCTTACCCGGGAAAGATCGCCGAGATGACGTTTTCAATCGTGGCCCGCTGCGCGCGGACCGGCCGCCTGGGCGTGGCCGGCGCCACCTCCAGCATTGCTTTTGGCGGGCGCTGTCCCTATGGCCGCAGTGGCCTCGGCGTGGCGGTGACGCAGAACCGCACCGATCCCACCATCGGCCCGCGCGCGCTCGATCATCTGGCGCAGGGGCTCGATGCCGGCGCGGCCCTGGCCGCCACCATGGCCGAGACGGTTCATCCCGAATGGCGGCAGGCGGCGGTGATGGATGCCGCCGGCCGCATCGCCAGTTACAATGGAGCGCGCTGCAGCGGCCTTCATGCCGAAGCGCGCTGCGACACGGCGGTGGCCCTTGGCAATATCCTGGCCGATGTCGGCGTGCCGGCGGCGATGATCCGGGGTTTCGAGGCCACGGAAGGCGCACTGGAAGACCGGCTGATCGCCGCGCTCCGCGCCGGCCTTGCCGCGGGCGGCGAAGTGAAACCCCTGCGGTCCGCCGCCATGATCACCGTCGGCACCGATCCCTTCCCGGACAGCAACCTGCGCATCGACAGCGCCGATGATCCGATCGGCGCGCTGGCGGCGCTGTGGCGGCAATGGCGCGTCATGGCGCCGATCTGCCGCTTGTGGGCCTATGATCCCGGCGCCGCCTGACGGGGGAAAGGCCCCCTGAACATGGGCGGCGGCCATGGGGTCAGGCCGCCCCGTCGTCTTCGGCGGCGGCGGTGACCCGGTCCTGTTCCGCCATCCGCACCACCCTTGCATAGGCGACGCGCAGATGATCCCGCATGGCCATCTCCGCCATGTCCGGGTTGCGCGAGCGGATGGCGGTGGCGATCAGCGTGTGATCGTCAACGGCTTTCCGCGTGTCGCTCGGGGTGTAACGCTGGAGGATATGGGGGCTGGCGAAAATCTCGCGGTAGTCGCTGATCAGCCGCTCCAGCCGGGGCGCATGGGCCGCCTTGGAAATGGTCAGATGGAATTCGCTGTTGATCTTGGCCCGGCCGAGGACATCGGAGCGGTCGGCCAGCCGGCTGGCCTCGGCCAGGGCGATGATCGCATCGATCTCGGCGTCCGAGGCGCGCATGGCGGCGAGGCGGGCGGCGCAGCCCTCGATCGACTCGCGGATGTAATAGATATCGAGGAATTCCTGGCTGGGATCGACCACCTCGATCCCCGTGCCCTTGGCGCCGATCCGCACCAGGCCGTCCTGCACCAGACGCGCGAAGGCATCGCGCACCGGGGTGCGGCTGACTTCCAGCAACTGGGCGATGGCGACTTCGGTCAGCCGCGCACCCGGGGCGAATTCGCCCTGGATGATCGCCGCCCGTAGCCGTTCGTAAGCCTGCGCGGAACTTGTCTTGGCGCTCTGGATGCGCCAGCCGTCCGCCTTGATTTCACTCATGCAGCCTCCCCCTTGCTGGCAGTCTCGGCGGGGCCGTCGAGCCCCGCGACGCGCCGCGCCCGCCCCAGCGAATCGTCACGATCATATGTCGCATAGAGTGCCGCTTCCTGAGCGAAAATCGGCGTTTCCGCGAACAGTTGGTAGGCCTGGGTCCGCCCGGCGTAACCCGAGGCGCTGAGTTCCCGCGCCAGGTGCAGCGCCCTGATGCGGGAAATCGCGTCGCAATCGCCGCCCTGGAAGAACTTCAGGATATCGGCCCGCGAGGTGGGATCGGCCAGCATCGCCTCGTCCGGCAGCATGACCGCCTGGCCGCCGACGATCTCGCGCAGCAGATGGACCATCTGGTTGTAGGACTGGGAGCAGAAGATACGCCCGGCGTTCTGGATCGCCTGATTGGGCATGACATAGCCCGAGCGCGTCGTCTCGCAATCGGCTTCCGCCGCCAGCAGGAAAGCCTCGATCGCCTTCTTGTGCATCATCAGCTGGCTGATCTTGGAACGGACGGGCGGAATATTGGCGGTGCCCGACTGTTCGGCGACCAGCAGCGCCGTGCCGACCAGAAGATCGGCCTTGGCCAGGCAGCGGGTCAGGTAACCCTGCGCCGCCCAGCGGGTGAATTCGCTGCGCATCAGGGCGGCCAGTTTCGGCTGGCGGCTGAAGATCACGTTCTCCCAGGGCACCAATACCTTGTCGAAGACGATCAGCGTGTCGACTTCGTCGAAATTGGCGGTCAGCGGGTATTCGAAGCTGTTGGCCTTGCCGCCGCCGCCGGCATATTGCGGCATCCGGCAGATGTGGCGCACGCCCGGCGCGTTCAGGGGCACGATGCAGGAGACGGCGTAATCCCGGTTCTCCTCGATCCAGGCGCCCACCGTAGGCTTGATGAAGGCGACATGGGCATAGGGCGCGCCGGTCTCGAACTTGGCGCCCGAGATGACGATGCCGGCGTCGGTCTCCTCGATGACGCGCAGATAGAGATCGAGATCCTTCTGCTGATAGGGCTGCTTGGCGCGGTCGCCCTTCGGATCGGTGTTGCCGCTGGTCATGAACAGATTCTCGCGCTGCAGGCGGTCCAGCCAGCGGGCGCTGTTCTCGGCATAGCGGGTATCGAAGGCATCAAGGAGGTCGCGCCGGTCCTGGATGACGAAGAGCGGCGTCACCGTCTCGTCGCCGAAACGGTCCATGGTCGGGCAGACCCGGTCGAGGATGAGGCTGGTCATCTTCCGGCGCAGGATCAGATCCTCGCGGCTTTCCGGGATCTTGTAGAAGCGCGAGCCTACCCCGCCATCGGCGAGGGGGAAGGTCATCACGTCCCTTGTCGCGGGGTCTTCGTGCAGGTCGTAGATGCGGGAGATCGCCTCGACCATGGGCGCGAAGGCGGGATGCGTCGCCACATCCTCCACCTTCTCGCCACTGATCCAGACCTGACGGCCGTCGGAAAGGCTGCGCCGGTATTCGGCCCTGGTCATCAATCCCATGCTTCTCGTTCCCGTATCAATACGCTTCCACCCCGTGTCGGCGCGTCACGCGCAGGCACGCCGCCATCACATCCGATTGATGATCTTGTAACCGTAGCCGTTCTTGCCCTCGGCCCCGCCGGTATAGGTGAAGCTGTGCCTGTCGAAGACCGTGTCCCAGCGCTTCGCCAGGATGGCGTCGTCCGGCACCACGTCGATCGGCCGATAGGCGTGGTGTTCCTGCCCTTCGGTGATGAAGGGCGAATTGTCGATCGTGTTGTAGGTGCAATGCATGATCGTGCGCGGCCTGTCGGACGGATTGCCCGACGAGGCGTGCAGGATATTGCCGTGGAAGAAGCAGACGTCGCCGGGCGACAGTTCCGCCGGCACCGTCGGCAGCTGCTTCTGCAGCAGCGCGAGCCGGACCGGATCGCAGCCGATCGCCTCGCCCACCTGGACATGGTTGATGCGGCCCACCCGGTGGGAGCCCTTGACCAGCTGGACGCAGCCGTTGGCGGTCGAAATCTCGTCGACCGCGATCATGGCGGTCAGCATGTCGGGCCACAGGCAACCCTCGTCGTACCAATAGGGATAGTCCTGATGCCAGTCCCAGCGCCCGACCGAATGGGGCCGCTTCAGCGACAGTTTGGAATGCCAGTGATAGACCGGCTTGCCCAGCAGGGCGGCGGCGCCGGCCACCAGGCGGGCCATGCGCGGCACCATGCCGACATAGTCATCGGAATGGTCGGTCCAGCCGATCACTTCCTGCGCGTTGCCGTCACTGTCGGCGACCGCGCGCAGGCGCCCGCCCAGCGATGGGTCGGCGACACAGGCGTCATGCAAAGGCGCGATCTCCTCGGGCGAGAAGAAACCCGGCACGATGACGAAGCCGTCACGCTCGAACAGCGCGACCTCATGCGGGCCGAGCGGCTTCGAGGTCGCGGGGATCGGCGAATCTGACGGCGCTGCCTGGGCGGAAGACATTGAAGGGACTCCATTGCAACCAACGAACATGGTGGATACTGTACACAGAGTTCAGCGCCATGCAATAGTCTCCCGATCGAACAACCCGGTCCTGTTGCCTGATTTTTGCCGAAAGTGCCGTGATGCCGTCTTCCTTCCCCTCCTGCCTGCGCCTGCTGGCGCTCCGTCCCGCGTCCCAGGCGTCGGCCTATCAGGTGACCGCCGAGAAGATGGCGGCGGCCTTCGGTCGCTCGACCTCGCCGCTGCCGCTCTATGAATTCCGCCTCATCGCCCCCGATGATCCGGAGATGGAAGCGGCCCTGGCGCGGGCGGATGTCCTGATCGGCTCCAGCGTTCCGACCAGGGTCGTCGCCGCCACCCGGGGCGCCCTCGGCCTGATCCAGCTGACCTCGGCCGGGGTCGACCATCTGCTGCCGCTGGACTGGCTGCCGGCCGGGGTGGAATTGACCAGCGCCAGCGGTGTTCACGGCCCCAAGGTGATGGAATGGGCGATGATGACCCTGCTGATGCTGCATGGCCATCTGCCCCGTTACGCGACCGCCCAGCGCCGCCATGAATGGAGCCCGCGCGAAAGCTCGACCATCGCCGGGCGGCGCCTGTTGGTCTTCGGCACGGGCGGCATCGGCAAGGCCGTGGCCGACGCGGGCCGCGTCCTCGGCCTCGTCGTCACCGGCGTCAACCGTGGCGGCGCGGTGGCGCCGGGCTTCCAGCGCGTGGTGCCGACGCTGCTGGCGGCCGAGGCCCTCGGCGAGGCGGATTTCGTCGTCCTGGCGATGCCGCTGACCCCCGAGACCCGGGGCATGATGGACCGGGACGCTTTCGCCCGGATGAAGCCGGGCGCCGGTTTCGCCAATTTCGGCCGCGGCCCCCTGGTCGATCAGGAGGCGCTGGCCGCCGCCCTCGAATCCGGCCATCTGGGCGGGGCCGTGATCGACGTCGCGACGCCGGAGCCCTTGCCGGCGTCGTCGCCCCTATGGGCGGTGCCGGGCCTGATCATCACGCCCCATGTCTCCTGCGACGACCCGGAAACCTATATCGACCGCACCCTCGACATTCTGGTCGGCAATCTTCACCGGCGGGCCGCCGGCCTGCCCCTGATGAACCGGATCGACCGCCAGCGGGCCTATTGACGAGCAGGGGGGCAGCCGCCGATGCACAAATTTAAGGCGGCGTTCTTCTACTGCAAATTTCTGGTGCAATCGAATTATTGTGGTGTACGGTATACACAAATGATGCCCCTTGAGACCGAACCCTTCATGCGCCTTGCCTCCGATCCATCGAACAGCCCCCAATCGGCCGCCACGCCGGTGCGCGGCCCTTGTTTCCCCGGGGGGCTCGCGTGATCTGGTATACAGCGCAGCGCCTTCTCTGGTCGGTTGCGGTGATGACCATCACCATCTCCGTCCTGTTCTGCCTGATCTATGTGATCCCCGGCGATCCGGTGTCCATGGCCCTCGGCCCCCGCGCGACCGAGGCCATGCGCAGCGAGCTGATGACCCGCATGGGTCTCGACCGGCCGGTGCTGGAACAGCTCTGGCGCTTCATCGCCAATGCTTTCACCGGTGACCTCGGCACCGACATGTGGAGCCGGCAGCCGATCTCGCGGATCGCCCTCGGCGCGCTGCCCCACACGCTGCTGCTGGCGACGCTGGGCATCGGCTGGGCCGCGCTGATCGGCATTCCGCTCGGCTGCTGGACCGCCCTGCGTCGCGACGGTCTGGCCGATCGTTTGCTGGGCGTGTTCTCGGCGGTGACCATCGCCCTGCCGTCCTTCGTCGTCGCGATCTACGGCCTGCTGATCTTCTCGGTCCAGCTCAAGTGGTTGCCGGCGCTGGGCGCGGGGGCGGCGGGCGATATCGCCGATCAGGCCCGGCGCCTGATCCTGCCCTCTTTCGCCATCGGCCTTGGCTGGGTCGGCTTCCTGGCCCGGATGGTGCGGGCCTCGATGATCGAGGTCCTGTCCGAGAACCATATCCGCATGTTGCGCGCCTTCGGCCTGCGGGAATCGCGCATCGTGCTGCGCTACGCCCTGCCGATCGCCGTCATTCCCACCGTGACCATCATCGGCATGGGCTTCGGCAGCCTTCTGTCCGGCGCGGTGCTGATCGAGATCGTCTTCAACCGGCCGGGCATCGGCAAACTGACCTATGACGCGGTCATGTCGCGCAATTTTCCGCTGCTGACCGGCTGCGTTCTAGTGACCACGGCCTGCTACGTGCTCTGCACCGTCGCCGCCGATCTGATGGTAGCCCGCCTTGACCCCCGCATCCGCAAATCCCTCTAGGCCCGGCGCGATGAGCACGCCGTCCTCGCCTCGCCGCGCCGCCGCCTTCATGCACGCCCTGGTCGCGCATCCCTCCGGGGCCTTCGCCAGCGTCTGCGTCGGCTTCCTGGTCCTGGTCGCCGTCTTCGCGCCGCTGATCGCGCCTTACGATCCGACCGCCATCGACATCCTGGCCCGGCTCCAGGGGCCGAGCCTCGCCCATCCGCTCGGCACCGACCAGCTGGGGCGGGATGTCCTGTCGCGCATCATCTTCGGCACGCGGACGGCGCTTCTCGCCTCGACCGTCGCCCTTGGCGCCTCGGTCGTCCTCGGCACGCTGTTCGGCCTCATCGCCGGCTATGGCCCCCGCCTTCTCGACAAGCTGCTGATGCTGGTGTTCGATTCGATCAAGTCGCTGCCCCTGCTGATCATGGCGCTGGCGCTCGGCGCCGTGCTTGGTCCCAGCCTGACCACGGTGATCATCGTCGTCATCATCTTCACCATGCCGGCCTATGCCCGGCTGGTGCGCAGCCAGGCGCTGGTGCTGAAACAGTCCGAATATGTTCTCGCCGCCCGGGCCATGGGCGCGCCGATCACCCGCGTCATGTTCCGCCATATCCTGCCCAACCTGTTCGGCCCGCTGATCGTCCTCGTCTGCATGGATGTGACCATGGTCATCACGGTCGAATCCGGCCTGTCCTTCATCGGCCTCGGCACCCAGCCGCCGGCCCCCAGCTGGGGCAGCATCCTGAACGACGGCTTCTCCTTCATCCGCCAGGGCAGTTTCCTCGTCATCGCCGCCGGCCTGCCCATCGTCGTCGCCACCATCGGCTTCAACTTCCTGGGCGAAGCGATCCGCGACATTCTCGATCCGAAATCGGGGAGCCGGTCATGAGCGCCGCCGCCGCCCTCCTCGAGATCGATCATCTGTCGATCGGCTACGCGACGCCGCGTGGCACGGTGCAGGCCGTGCGCGATGTCAATCTGACCATCCGGCGGGGCGAAGTCATCGGCCTCGTCGGCGAAAGCGGCTCGGGCAAGTCGTCGCTGGTCTCCTCGATGATGGCGCTGCTGCCGGACAATGCCGCCGTCGACGGCCGGCTTCGCTTCGAGGGCACCGACATCGTCGCCCTGCCGGAAACCGGCCGCCGCCAGCTTCGCGGCAATGGCATCGCCGCGATCTTCCAGGACCCGTTCACCGCGCTCAATCCCGTGGTGACCATCGGCGACCTGCTGGTCGCGGTCCAGCATCACGACCATGGCGCCGGCACGCGGGAAAAACGCCGCCGCGCCACCGAGATGATGGCCCGCGTCGGCATTTCCGATGCCGGGCGGCGCCTCCGCCAATATCCCTTCGAGCTGTCGGGCGGGATGCGCCAGCGCGTCGCCATCGCGGCCGCCCTTCTCACCCGTCCCACCCTGCTGATCGCCGACGAGCCGACCACCGCGCTCGATGCGACGACCGAGGCGCAGATCATCGATCTCCTGCGCCGGAACCGTTCGGCGGTCGATGGCGCCATCGTCTTCGTCACCCATCACCTGGGCCTCGTCGCCCAGCTGTGCGACCGGGTGGCGGTGATGTACGCGGGCGAGATCGTCGAGACCGGCCCGGTCGGCGCGGTCTTCGCGAACCCGCGCCACCCCTATACCAGGGCCCTGATCGCCTGCGAGCCGGCCCTGATCCGCGCGGCGACGCGGCGCCTGCCGACGATCGGCGGCGCCCCGCCCGACC
>NZ_JBAQRT010000217.1:0-1969 GCF_049306435.1 Zavarzinia sp. | reverse complement strand
GTTGACGATGACGGCGGCGACGGCGGCCATGCCCGGCACGCCCTCGCCCCGCGCCTCGCCGTGAAGGGTGCGGGCCAGCGTGTCGCGATCCTCTTCGGTCGGGCGCGGCAGAAGGGCGATGCGGCCGGCGAAGGGCGGCAGGGGCGGGCTCATCGCCGCCCCTCCACCCGGCGCAGGCGCGCCTCGAGATCGACCACCAGGGCATCGACCCGGCCGATCTCGCGCCGCGCGTCGTCGGCCGGCAGCGCGGCCTTGCCGAGGCTCTTCAGCTCGGCGACCTGATCGCGCAGGGCCTCGATCTGGATGCGAAGACCGGCGACGGCGGTCGTGTTGTCGCTGATGGTGGCCGCCATCCACAGGATGCCGGCCGTCAACAGGCTGCCGATGGCGAGGATCGCCTGCCGTTCGAATTCGCCGCGTCTGAAGATCGGCCGGGGGGATATGTCGGTCATGTCTGGTCTCCTGTCAGCCGGCGGTTTCCGGCGCGGGGGCGAGGGCCGCTTCCGGCCACCAGCCTTCCCCGCCCTCGTCATAGGCGATCAGGTAGTGGTCGCCTTCCCGCGCGAGGACGCTGGCCCCCACGCTTTCCCTGTTCTCAAGACGGTGCACGCGGGCCCCCGGCTCGTAACTCATGGTTTCTCTCCTGCTCATGCGGCGAGGAAGGACAGCTCGACCCAGTTCGAGCCGCTGAAGACATAGCGGCCGGTGAAGGCCAGCCCGGCCGAACCGGTGCGCAGGGTGCCGCCAGCCGGCCCGCCATCGACGATGGCGAGGGTGAAGGCCCCGCCGCCGCCACGCCGGATCTCGAACAGGTCACCGGCGACGGCGCCCGTGGCGGACAGGGTCAGCACCCGGTCGGCGGTCAGCGTGGCGGTGACATGCTGGAAGACGCCATCCAGACCCGGCGTCAGCACGGCACTGGCGTCGCCCCGCGCGGCGTAACCCGGAATATTTCGTCGCCGCGACAGGTGCCCCGGCCAGACCGGGGAGGTCATCATCCGGGCGCCGGCGCCTGAAACCCCGGTGGCGCAGAACAGCCCCAGTCCCCCCGCCCAGCACAGCGCCCGCCAGTTGTTGTCCGCGGCGCTGGCGCCGATGATCCAGCTGATGCCATCGGCGGAGGTCATCACCCGGTTGCCCGTGCCCGAATTGGCGATGGCGTAGAACAGCCCCAGTTCCGCCGCCCAGACGACGGCGCGCCAGGCATTGTCCGCCGCGCTCGCCCGCAAGGTCCAGGCGATGCCATCGGGCGAGGTCATCACCCGGTTGCCCGTGCCCGAATTGGCGGCGGCGCAGAACAATCCCAAGTCCGGCGACCAGCACACGGACAGCCAGTTGTTGTCGGCGGCGCTCGCCCGCGCGGTCCAGGCGATGCCGTCGGGCGAGGTCATCACCCGGTTACCCGCCCCCGTGTAGGCGACGGCGCAGAACAGGCCGAGTTCCGCCGACCAGCAGACACTGAACCAGCTGTTGTCGGCGGCGCTCGCCCGCGCGGTCCAGGTGATGCCATCGGGCGAGGTCATCACCCGGTTGCCGGTTCCCGATGTCGCCACGGCGCAGAACAGGCCGCGTTCGGCCGACCAGCAGATGCTGGACCAGATATTGTCGGCCGCGCTCGTCCGCGCGGTCCAGGCGATGCCATCCGGCGAGGTCATCACCCGGTTGCCCGCGCCGTCATTGGCGATGGCGCAGAAAATCCCGCATTCCGCCGACCAGCAGACCCCGGACCAGATATTGTCGGCAGCGCTTGCCCGCGAGGTCCAGTTGACGCCATCGGGCGAGGTCGCGACCCTGTTACCGCTGCCGTCACCGGCGACGGCACACAGGAGACCCAGTTCCGGCGACCAGCAGACACCCTGCCACTGAAGATCAGCCGGCGAGGTCCGGACCGTCCAGGCCGTGGCAAGCGCATGGCGGCGGGCCGGCATGTCCCGCGCGGGCCTCGCCGCGGCCCCGATCAGGCCACGGG
>NZ_JBAQRT010000216.1:0-12817 GCF_049306435.1 Zavarzinia sp. | reverse complement strand
GCTTGCTGCAACCCCGCTGCCGCTTCGCCGATGGCCGCTGCGTGACCGAACACCCCGTGTTGCACGACCTGCGCCCCGGCGCCGCGCGCTGCCACCGGCCGCTGGGCGCCGATGGACTACCCGCGGGCGAGATCGGGGGGGTGGCATGAGCCGGGTTCTTGAGGCCGACGACCTCGGCAAGATCTATCAGGTCTCGCGCGGGCTGTTCCGCGCCGCCCGGCCGCTGCACGCGGTCGATGGCGTGTCCTTCACCCTCGATGCCGGCAAGACCCTGGCCATCGTCGGCGAGTCCGGTTGCGGCAAGTCGACCCTCGCCCGGCAGGTGACGCTGATCGAAACGCCCTCGTCCGGCCGCCTGCTGATCGACGGCAAGGATGCGACGAACCCGGGCCCGGCCGAGCGAAAGGCGCTGCGCCGCGCGGTGCAGATGGTGTTCCAGAACCCCTATGGTTCCCTGAACCCGCGCCGGACCATCGGCGCCGCCCTGGCCGAGCCTCTGGTGATCAACACCGATCTCACCAGGGCTGACCGCGACGCCGCCGTCGCCGCCATGCTGTCGCGCGTCGGCCTTCGCCCGGAGCACGCCGAGCGTTACCCGCATATGTTCTCGGGCGGGCAGCGCCAGCGCATCGCGATCGCCCGCGCCCTGATGCTGCGCCCGCGCATCCTCGTCGCCGACGAGCCGGTGTCGGCCCTCGACGTCTCGGTGCAGGCGCAGGTGCTGAACCTCCTGATGGACCTGCAGGACGAGATGGGCCTCGCCATGGTCTTCATCAGCCACGACCTCGGCGTCGTCCGCTTCGTCGCCGACGAGGTGCTGGTGATGTATCTCGGCCGCCCGGTCGAACAGGCCCCGGCCGCCACCCTGTTCGACACCCCGCGCCATCCCTATACAAGGGCGCTGCTGGCCGCCCGGCCGAAGATCGACGCCGGCGAGCGCGCCCACCGCCCGCCGCCCCTGACCGGCGAACTGCCCTCGCCCCTCAACCCGCCGAGCGGCTGCGTCTTCCGCACCCGCTGCCCCCTGGCGACCGACCGCTGCGCGGCGGAACGGCCGGCATTGCGGGCCATCGGCGGCGCGATGGTGGCCTGCCATTTCGCGGAATAGGCTTTCCCCCTTGGCTTGGCTCCCGGCCCGGTCGATCATGGTCGCCGGAGTCGGGGGAGTGCGATGGTGCAGGGTTTTGATGTCGATGTCGTCGTCGTGGGGGCGGGGTTTGCCGGTCTCAATGCCGCCGCGCGCATCGCCGCCGCCGGGCGCAGCGTCTGTGTCGTCGAGGCGCGCGACCGGGTGGGTGGGCGGACCAAGCCGGGGATGCTGGCGGGCCATGTCGTCGATCTGGGCGGGCAATGGGTCGGCCCCGATCATCGCCGGCTGATCGCCCTCGCCGCCCGCCACCATATCCCGCTGGAGCCGCAATTCGAGGCCGGCGCCAAGCTGATCGACTATCGCGGCCGGGTGCGCCGCTACGAGGGCCTGATCCCGGCCTTGCCCACCCTCGCCCTGATCGAAACCGACCGGGTGATGAAGCGGATCGAGCGCATGGCGGCCGCGATCGCCGTCAGCGCGCCGTGGGCGACGGCGGGGGCGGACGCGCTCGACCGCATCACGGTCGCGAGCTGGCTGGATCAGAACCTGCGCACCAGGGGTGCCAAGGCGATGATGGATATCGCCGTGCGGGCGGTGTTCTCGGCCGAGCCGTCCGAGATTTCCATGCTGTTCCTGCTGACCTATCTGCGCGCCTCCGGCGGACTGGAGCCGCTGATTTCCGTGCGGGGCGGGGCACAGCAGGACCGGGTGAAGGGGGGCCTCCACCAATTGTCCGAGCGGCTGGCCGACGAGGTCGGCCGGGGCCGGCTGCGCCTGTCGTCCCCGGTTTCCGGCATCGAGCAGGATGACGAGGGCGTGACGGTTCAGGTGGCGGGGGGCGAGGCACTGCGCGGCCGCCGGGCCATCGTCGCGGTGCCGCTCGCGCTCCTCGCCCGGATCGGGGCGCGGCCCGCCTGGCCGGCGCTGAAATCCGGTCTTGCCCAGCGCAGCCCTATGGGCAGCGTGATCAAATGCCATGTCGCCTATGCGACACCGTTCTGGCGGGCGCGCGGCCTGTCGGGCGAGGCGGTTTCCGACACCGCCCCCTTCTCCCCCGTCTTCGACGGCACGCCGGAGGGTGCCGGCCACGGCGTGCTGAGCGGTTTTCTCGAAGGCGACGCGGCGCGGGCCTTCACCGGCAAATCCGAGGAAGAACGCCGCCAGGCGGTGATCGCCAGCCTGACCCGCCTGTTCGGCCCGGAAGCCGGCCAACCCATCGACTATGCCGACAACGACTGGCTGGAAGAGGAATGGTCGGGCGGCTGCTACGCCGGCCTGATGGCGCCCGCGACAATGACCGGCTATGGCCCGGCCCTGCGCACCCCCGCCGGCCGCATCCATTTCGCCGGCACCGAGACCGCGCTGGAATCGACCGGCTATGTCGAGGGCGCGCTCGAATCCGGCGAGCGCGCAGCGACCGAGGCGCTGGCCGCCCTCAGCTGACGATCCGGCCGAGGGTGGCGAGGAAACGGGAGACATCCGCCTCGTCATTGTAATGGGCGAGGCTGACCCGAATCACCCCGCCCGAGGGTGTCAGGCCCAGGGCATCGACACAGCGCCTTGCATAGAAATCGCCGTGCCCAACGGCGATGCCCGCCGCCCACAGGCCGCCGGCGACATCCTCGGGCCGGCGCCCCTCGACCGTGAAGGAAAAGGTCGGGGCGCGCTTTCCGTCCATGGTCTGCCGGCCGATGACGCGAACGCCCGGCAAGGCTTTCAGCCCCGCCAGCAGACGCTGGCCGATAACCTGCTCGTGGCGGTCGAACATGTCGTAGAGCCGCTCCATCCGCGCCCGCAGGCCATTGGCCGGCAGGGCGAAATGATGCAGGTCCAGCGCCTCGAAATAATCGGCGATGCCCGGCAGGGAAGCGGTGAATTCATGGGACGGCCCGCCGGGGTTCAGGGTCTTTGGCGGCTCCGTCAGGAAGAAATGATTCTGCGGCGCCAGTTTCACCGCGACCGAGCGGCGGACATAGGCGGCGCCGACATGGGGACCGAAGGTTTTGTAGAGGCTGAAGTAATAGAAATCGACGTCGAGCGCCTTCACATCCGGCAGGCGGTGCGGGGCATAGGCGACCCCGTCGACGGCGATCAGCGCGCCGGCGGCATGGGCGATTCGGGCCGCCCCGGCGACATCGTTGAAACTGCCGACGACATTCGAGCAATGGGGCATGACCACCAGCTTGCAGCGCGGCCCGACCAGCGATTCGAGGACCGAGAGATCGAGCTCGGCCGTGACCGAATCGATCGGCCATTCGCGGATCACCACGCCCTCGCCCGCCAGACGGCGCCAGGCGCCGGAATTCGCCTCGTGGTCCTGGTTGGTGACGACGATCTCGTCGCCCGGGCGCAGCAAGGGCCGCACCGCCTGGGCGAGGACCAGCGTGTTCACCGTGGTGGAAGGGCCGACGAAGACATCTTCGGGATCGGCATTGAGGAAGGCGGCGGCGACGGCGATACCGTCGCGGATCAGCCCCGCCGCCTCGGCGGACGCGGCGAAGCCCCAGGCCGGCTGGACCTGGAGCGCCGTCATGTAATGAGTGACCCGGTCGACGACTTGCCGCGGCACATAGGTGCCGCCCGCGTTTTCGAGAAAGGCCGTACCATTGGTCATGGGCGGGAACTGGTCCCGCGCGAAGGCGACGTCGAGATCGACGCCACTACCGAAACCGGAAACCAAGATCATCTCCCCGGTGAATGCACCGGGGACAGAGCCTATTCCGCGTCGACGATGGTTGTCACGCGCCGCGGCGCCTGCGGGCCCTCGCGGGTATCGGTCGAACGCGAACCGGCGAAGTGATCGATGGTCGCCGGCAACTCCAGCACTTCCAGCTTCACCTTGCCGACACCCCGGCCGCGCAGACCAATGGCCCGGGCCGCCGCCGACGACAGGTCGATCATGCGGCCCCGGACATAGGGACCACGATCGTTGATGGTGACGATCACGGACTGGCCGTTGGAAACCGAGGTAACCCGGACCCTCGTGTTGAACGGCAAGGTCTTGTGCGCGGCCGTCAATTCATTCTGATTGAATTTCTCGCCATTGGCGGTGCGCCGGCCATGAAAGCCGGGGCCATACCAGGAGGCGAGGCCGGTGAATTCCTGAACCACCTTCTCGCTCTGCGATCCCATGATCTTGTCGCGATCGGTGATCGGATTGCCACCGATCACACCGGTGACGAGAGAAGATGCCCCGTCGCGGTCATCCACGGAACGGGCGGAAATCAGTGTCGATGCAGCAACCGCGTGTTCGCGAATACTGACCGGGTCGTCGGTGCTTTCGGTCGCCCGGGCGGCCATGGGGGCCACCACGGAAACGGCCGCCGTCACTGCGGCTGCCACGATCCAATTGAACGCGAGCAAACGTGTTGCTGCCATTATTCCTCCGCTCCTTCATCGGCGCGCGAGCACGGAGGCTGTGTCGCACGCGAACTGGATGGACCCCTGCATTAAAGGTCATGAACACCGTTGAGCACGGCAGGTTGCCCCGAACCCGCACCCGTGATTACCGAAGCTACCCGCTTATCGCCGGGAGCGCCGCGTCGCGGTGGCTTTAAGACGCCACCTCATGCCGACAAGACACATGGCCAGACCAAGTGCGACGACATAAATTTCAGGACTCAAACGTCCTAACCTTCTGGGCCGGCGGTGACCGTACCGGGCTTCATGGACCAGCGGCGGGCTTCGTTGGAAGCAGGCCGAGGGGGTCACCACGAGCGGACTTTGACCGAAAAATGTTATCTTGGCAACCCCGGTCGATTGCCCCCGATTGCCAGTTGCCAGAAACACGTTCTCAAGGTTGCATCCATATCGGGAACATTACGGCGGATCAAGCACTTGCCCGATGCGGCTCACATTCGGTCCCGACCCGATCGCAACCCCGGATATGACCATTTCCCCCGCCCCGCGGACAGGGCAAGATGGAAGAATTGCGAGTGCCGGAGGTGCCGGCTGGAACCGAACCATGCGTTTTGCCACAGCATTTCTGCTTGCGGGACTTGTCGTTCAGGGCGCGCGGGCGGAACAGGTTTCCGATCGTTTCGCACCCGAGACCGCCACTGTCGCGAGCCGCGCCGCGCCGCAGCAAGGGACGGCGCGGACCGACATGGTGGTGGCCGCCCACCCCCTCGCCGCGCGTGCCGGCCTCGACATGCTGGAGGCCGGCGGCACGGCGGTCGATGCCCTGGTCGCGGCGCAGATGGTGCTCGGCCTCGTCGAGCCGCAGTCGTCCGGCCTCGGCGGCGGCGGTTTCCTGCTGCATTACTCGTCAGAGAGCAAAGACGTTACATCCATCGACGGGCGCGAAACGGCGCCCGCCGCCGCGACACCCGACATGTTCCTCGGCGACGATGGCAAGCCCCTGCCCTTCTTCACGGCGGTGGTCGGCGGAAAATCGGTCGGCACGCCCGCGACCCTGCGCCTGATGGCCGAAGCCCACCGGCGTCACGGCCGCCTGCCCTTCGCCGATCTGCTGGAGCCCGCCATCCGCCTGGCCGAGCAGGGTTTTCCCGTCTCGCCCCGCCTCGCCGATCTGATCGCCGCCGAGGGCGACCGGCTGAAGCACGACCCGGCCGCCGCCGCCTATTTCTTCGACGCCACGGGCGCGCCGCTGAAGGCCGGCGCCGTGCTGCGCAATCCCGCCTACGCCGACACGCTGCGCCGGATCGCGGCGGGCGGGGAGGATGCCTTCTATCGGGGCGAGATCGCCGCGGACATCGTCGCCAGGGTCACGGGAGACGCGACCAATCCCGGCCGCCTCGCGACAAGCGATCTTGAGAATTACACGGTCATCGCGCGCGAGCCGGTGTGCAACGCGGTCTTCTCGGTCGAGGTCTGCGGCATGGGCCTGCCGTCCTCGGGCGGGATCGCCATCCTGCAGATCCTCGGCCTGGTCGAGCCCTGGGGCATCGAGCGCATGTCGCCGCAAGCGCCCGAAACCTGGCGCCTGATCGGTGATGCCTCGCGTCTCGCCTTCGCCGACCGCGAACGCTGGCTGGCCGACCCGGCCTATGTCCGGGCGCCGGTCTCGGGCCTGCTGGCGTCTGGATATCTCTCGCTGCGCGCGAAACTTCTGGACGGGCCGGGCGCCTTGCCGGAGGTATCGCCCGGCCTGCCCGCCTTCGACGATGGCGCCCTGTGGCCGCCGCCGCCCGCGGGCGTAACCCCTGAACTGCCCTCGACCACCCAGGTGGTGATCCGCGACGCGGACGGCGACATCCTGTCCTACACGGGAACGATCGAGAATGGCTTCGGCTCCCGCCTCATGGTGCGCGGGTTCCTGCTGAACAATGAACTGACCGATTTCTCGTTCGCCCCGGCGGGGTCCGATGGCATACCGGTCGCCAATCGGGTCGAGGGCGGCAAGCGGCCGCGTTCATCGATGGCGCCCATGATCGTGCTGCGCGACGGCCTGCCGATCCTCGCCATCGGCAGCCCGGGCGGCAGCCGCATCATCGGCTTCGTCGCCCAGGCCCTGATCGCCCACCTGGCCTGGAAGAGGCCGGTCGCCGAAATCGTCGCCATGCCCCATGTCCTCAACCGCTTCGGCCCGTTCGAGGTCGAGGCGGGCACGGCGGCGACCGCGCTGGTGCCCGGACTTCAGGCCCTCGGCTACCGGGTCGAGGTGCAGGACCTCAACTCCGGCCTCGCCGCCATCGCGGTGACGCCGAATGGCCTTGAAGGCGCCGCCGATCCCCGGCGCGAGGGCGCGGTTTACGGGCGCTGACCGCTACAATCCCAGCGCCTTTTCGAGATCCGCCAGGGCATCGCCGGTGTAGACCGCGATGCGCTGCATGTGGGGCAGGCTGTCGCGATCGCCGGTGAAGCCGAGGTTGAACTGCCCGGCATAGGACAGGACGGTGATGTTCAGCGCCTGCCCGTCGAACAGCAGCGAAACGGGATAGATCTGTTCGAGCTTCGCCCCGTTGAAATAGAGCACCTCCGCCGGCCCGGGCACGTTGGAAATCACCAGGTTGTTCATGGGCCGGGTCATGGTGCCAAGGCCCAGCATGAGCTGCACCATATAGGGCGTCATCAGGACCAGGGTGTAATTGTCGATGGCGCCCCGCGTCATCGACTGCAACCTGTCCTTGGCCGGCGCCGCATTGGCGCTGATCGCCTTCAGCCGCTCGAGCGGATCGGCGATATCGGTGTGCAGATTGATGAAGATGGTCGAGATCGCGTTGCCGACGCTGGCGTCATCGGCCGGGCGCACCGAGATCGGCACCGAGGCGGTCAGGGGCTTTTCCGGCAATTCCCGCAATTCGTCGAGATAGCGCCGCAGCGAGGCCGCGCAAAGCCCGAGGAAGACATCGTTCACGGTCACGCCCGCCGCCTTGGCGACGGTCTTGATGCGGGCGAGGTCGTAATGCTGGGTGGCGAAGCGGCGCTTGCCCGCGATCCGGCCATTCAGGATGGTCTGGGGCGCGCCGTAGGGAAAGGCCGGACCATCGACCTCGCCCTTGCGGGCTTCGAGCGCCAGCTTGCCAAGGGCCTTCGCCGCCTCGAGGCCGGTGCGGAACTGTTCCTTGCCGAGGCTGACCATCCGTTCGATCAGCGAGCCCTGGTCGGCCCCCTCCTCGTCGTCGGCACGCTTGCGCCCGGACGACAGACCGACTTCCCAGGGCGGTGGCAGATCGCAGGCGGTGGCATCATTGGAGAGGAAGCGCGACAGCAGGCGCATCCCGCCCATGCCGTCGATCTGCGAATGATGGACCTTGGTGTAGACCGCGAAACGGTTGTTCTCCAGCCCTTCGATGACATGGCATTCCCACAGCGGCCGCGAACGGTCGAGCGGATTGGAATGCAGGCGCGAGACGAGGACGCCCAGCTCCCGCTCCCCACCCGGCTTTGGCAGGGCGGAATGGCGGAAGTGATAATCGAGGTCGATCTCCTCGGGCTTCAGGTCCTGCCAGGCGGGCAGCAGGGCGGAGAGCAGCCCGGGCCGCAGGCGCAGGTTGAAGGGCGGGGCGAACCGCGGCCGGCCGCGCCATTCGGCGACCAGATCGGCGAGGAAGCCCGGCGGCGCATCCGGCGGCAGCGAGAAGGTGGCGAGCGAGGCCACATGCACGGGCTTGTCCCGCTTTTCGATGAAAAGCCAGGCCGCATCCGTCGGCCGCAACACCCGAGTCGCCATTTTCCCCGTTCCCCCGCTGTTTTTCCCATGCGACAGGGGCGGCGCGGCGGCGTCAAGGGGTCTGCGGCCTCAATGCCAGGATAAACCCGACATGAAAAAGGCCGGCCCCAGGGGACCGGCCTTCATCGAGATCGAGCCAGGGCCGCTCAGGGCAGGACGATTTCCACCCGGCGGTTCTGCGGCTCGCGCACGCCATCCGGCGTCGGCACCAGCGGCGCGGACTCGCCCTTGCCCAGGGTGACGATTTCCGCCGAGGTCAGGCCGAGTTCCAGCAGCTTGGCTTTCACCGCCTCGGCCCGGCGCAAGGACAGGGCCTGATTATAGGCGGGCGAGCCCGAACGGTCGGCATGGCCCGTCAGCTCGATCCGGCTGACGCCGAGGTTCATCGCCGACTGGGCGGCATCCTGGATGATCGCGGCGGCATCGGACGACACGTCGGCCGAATTCCAGTCGAAGAACACCATGAAGGACCGCGCCATGGCGGCGTCGGGCACGGGCGCCGCTTCCGGTGCCGGCACCGGCGCCGGCGGCGGGTCATAGGCGCTGAAGGCATAGACGAGGCCGGCCTGCACGCTCTGCAGCGCATAGGACGAATGCAGCTCGTTCACCTGGATGTCCGAGGTGCCGAGGTAGCGGTAATCGGCGAAGGCCGACAGATTGTCGTCGATCGCGACCTTGGCGCCGACGATGCCCTGATAGGCGAAGCCGACGTCATCGCCGGAAGCGATGGTCACGGCGCCGTTGCCTTCGTTCACGAAAACCCAGGCCGCGCCGAGACCGGCACCGACATAGGGCGTGAAGATCGAGGAATTCTCGTATTCGTAGAGGACATTGCCCATCACGCTGAGCAGGCCGAAATTGTTGTCGGTCGCGGAATCGCCGACGTCGGTATAGCCGCCCGCACCATCGCCCAGGCGCAGGTTCTTGATGTCGGTCGCGTCGAAGCTGCGATAGCCGATGTCCGCCTCGACCCGAATGGCCCCGTAGTCGTAACCGAGCAGGGCGCCGACACCCCAGCCATTGTCGAATTCGATGTCCGCCTTGTCGTCTATGCCGTCGCCGTCGGCATCGCCTTCGACGTCGATGCTCTGCGGGATGACGAAGGCGCCATAGCCGCCGAGGTAGGGCCCAGGGCCCAGGTCGCCATCGGCGAAGGCCGGCGAAGCCCCGCCCGCCAGCACAAGCGCCCCCAGAACAATGCGAGACAATCCGCGCATGTAACCCCCGCCCCAAAAAACTGCCACCACTATGGCCGTTCTACCACCGGGGACAGGCAGGCTCAATCGGCGTCACTGCCTTTCTGCCCCGTTACCATGGTTAACCACCCTTGCGGGAACATCAGCGGATGATATGGCCGCCGTCGATCACCAGCTCGCTGCCGGTGACATATTTCGAGGCATCGGAGGCGAGGTAGAGGATGCCTTCGGCGATATCCTCGGCGGTGCCGACGCCAAGGGGGCAGATGCGGTTCCATTCCGCCCGGACGGAAGAGGTGTCGGAAAGGCCGCGCTGGGCCGCGACGTCGACGATCTCGCGCTCCAGCATCGGGGTCCAGGCGAGGCCCGGATGGACCGAATTCACCCGGATGCCATAACCCCGGTCGGCGCAATAGAGCGCCGCCGCCTTGGTGAAATGGCGCACCGCCGCCTTTGAAGCGCAATAGGCGGCATTCAACCCGTCGGCGATGATGCCGAAGGTCGAGGACAGATTGACGATGGAGCCGCCGCCGGTCGTCTTCATGATGCCGATCGCCAGTTTGGTGCCGAGAAAGGCGCTGTCGGCATTGACGTTCATCACCCGGTGCCAGTCGTCGAGGCTGGTCTCCTCCAAAGCCCGGGTGAGCTGGATGCCGGCGTTGTTGACGAGAATGTCGAGGCGGCCGAAGCGGTCGATGACGGCCGCCATCACCGCCTGCCACGAGGCTTCGCTGGCGACGTCATGGGCGATGAACAGCGCGCCGGGCAGCGTCGCCGCCGCGGCGATGCCGCCCGCCTCGTCGATATCGGTCAGCACCACGGTGGCGCCTTCCCGGGAAAGGAGTGTCGCGGCGGCGAAGCCGATGCCGGCGGCGCCGCCGGTCACGATGGCGATGCGCCCTTGGAGCTTTGACATGGATGTTTCGCCTTCAGCCGATGAAACTGCCGCGATCGACGTTGAGCATCTGGCCGGTGATATCGGCCGCCCCGTCGGACGCGAGGAAGAGATAGGCGGGCGCCACGGCCTCGGGCTGCATCATGCCGGGGATCGGCTGGGCGCCCAGGTAACGCGCGACCAGTTCGGCCACGGGAACACCCAACTCCGCCGCCTCGGCCCTGATCGTCCACATGGAGCCTTCGGTCTCGACCCAGCCGGGGCAGACCGCGTTGACCGTGATGCCGAGCGGCCCGAGTTCCATCGCGAGGGAGCGCATGAAGCCGGCGACCGCGTGTTTCGAGGCGGCATAGCCGGAAAAGCCGGCGGCCCCGGTGCGGCCCCAGATCGACGAGGTGACGATGATGCGCCCGCCCCGGCCCATCAGCGGCAGCGCCGCCCTTGTGACGTAATAGGTGCCGAGGACATTGACGGCGATGCAGCGCTCGAAGGCGTCGTCGCTTTCCTTTGTCGCGCCGGGCAGCGGCGTCATCGGCTGGAAGCCGGCATTGTTGATCAGCACGTCGATAGCGGGCAGCGCGCCGATGGCGGCATAGACGGCGGCGCGATCGGCGATGTCGCACTTGAGGGCACGGACCGGCCGGCCGCAGGCGGCGGCAACCTCCGCCCCCGCGGCATGGATGGCGTCATTCTCGGCCATCAGGGTGAGCTCGGCGCCCGCCAGCGCGAAGGCCTTCGCGATGGCAAGGCCGATGCCCATGCTGGCGCCGGTGATCAGGACATGGCGGCCGGTGAAGTCGTGGGTGGTCATCTCAACCTCGGTAACGGGTCAGGCGCAGGGCCAGCAGGCTGGTGCCGATGGTGGCGACCAGCACGAGCGAGCCAAGCGCGTTGATGCTGGGATCGAGCGCCTTGCGCAGCATACCCCAGATCATGGTCGGCAGGGTCATGCCGCCGCCGATGGTGAAATAGGTGATGATGAAATCGTCGAGCGAGACCGCCATGGCCATCAGGGTCGCGCCGATCAGGGTCGGCCGGATGATCGGCAGGATGACGGTGCGGAAGATGGTCCAGGGGCCGGCGCCGAGGTCGCGGGCACTGTCAAGGATGGCCATGTTGAAGCCGGACATCTGGGCATAAACCACCAGAATGACGAAAGGCTGGGTGAAGACCAGATGGCTGGGGATCACCGTCGCGAGGCCGAGCGGCAGGCCGAGGGAGGAATAGCCGGTGGCCAGCGCCAGCGCGAGCACGAGCGGTGGCAGCATGATCGGCATGGTAACGAGGGCGATCACGCCATTGGCGACCTTGGGACCCGAACGGGCCAGCGCCATGGCCGCCAGCGTGCCCGAGATCATGGAAACAAGGCCGACGCAAAGGGTGATGATGGCGCTGTTGCCAAGCGCCTTCCAGAAATCCGGGTTGCCGAACAGCACGTCATACCAATGCAGCGTCATCCCGCCCGGCGGGAAAGTCGCGTTGGCATTTTCCGACAGCGAGAAAAAGACGACAAGGACCAGCGGCGACAGGAGAAAGACCAGCGCCGCCGCGCCGAATGCCGTCCACACGACCTGCGATCTGGCGATCATCTCAGCGTCCCCATTTGGGCGTCAGCGCCCGGGCCAGCAGCCAGTTGGCGGCGACCAGCACGATGCCGCAGGCCAGCAGCGTGGTGAAGGCGAGCGCGGCGCCCATGGGCGCGTTCATCCGCCCGACGAAGAGATTTTCGATGAAATTGCCGACCATGAAGGTCTCGGGACCGCCGACCAGCCGGGGCGTCACATAATCGCCGGCGGGGATCAGGAAGGCGATCGAGAAGGCCGAGAACAGGCTGCCCCGGCACTGCGGCAGGACGATATCCCTGGTGATCTGCCAGGGCTTGGCGCCGAGGTCGCGCGCCGCCTCCAGCGGGGCTTCCGAGACACCGCGCAGCCCCGCGAGAATGGGCAGCAGGGCGAAGGGCAGCATGAAATGAACGAGGGTGATCACCACGGCGGCGGGACTGTAGAGCAGCCAGGAAATCGGCTCGTCGATGAGGCCGAGGGTGATCAGCAGCAGGTTGACGCTGCCCTGCGCGCCCAGCATCGCCTTCCAGGCATAGATTTTCACCAGATAGCCGCCGAACAGGGTCGCCAGCGCCGACAGCAGGATGATCTGCCCGAACAGGCCCGAGCGGAAACGGATCAGATAGGCGATGGCGAAGGCCAGCGCCGTCGTGATCAGGGCGATCGTGAGGGCGATCGCCAGCGTGAAGCCAAGCGCGTGAAGATAGTCGCCGAAGACATCGGCGTAATTGCCCAGGGTGAAATCCGGGGTCAGCCGATAGCGCTTGATGCGCCAAAAGGTGACGACCAGCAGATAGGCCATGGGCAGGGCGAAAAACAGCCCGAAGATGGCGAGCGCGGGCGACAGGCCAAGGGCCCGCCGCGTGGCGGGCGACAGGCTCATGGCGCGACCACGCTGCAGGCCGCCGCCGGCAGGCCCAGGGCAATGGCATCGCC
>NZ_JBAQRT010000215.1:0-11017 GCF_049306435.1 Zavarzinia sp. | reverse complement strand
CCCTGGGCGAGGGCCCGGGCCGCGCCCTCGTCGACCACCAGCCGGCCCTTGGGGCCGAGGCTGCCGCCGATCCACATCTTGCGCGCCTGGCGCGGGCTGCGGTCGGCCAGGAACCAGGTGCAGTTGGCGCCATTCTCCAGCGCCGAGATCGGCCGCTCGACCTCGCCGGCGCAGATCACCATGGAACAGCCGGCGGCCAGCGCGACGCGCGCCGCCTCGACCTTGGTGATCATGCCGCCGGTGCCGACGCCGGAAACCGGCTCGCCCGCCATCGCCTCGATCTCGGGCGTGATGCCTGTCACCATATCGAGGCGCCGCGCGGTCGGATCGGTTTTCGGATTGGCGGTATAGAGACCGTCGATATCCGACAGGAGGATCAGGCAGTCGGCGGTGGCAAGCTCCGCCACCCGCGCCGCCAGCCGGTCGTTGTCGCCATAGCGGATTTCCGAGGTGGCGACGGTGTCGTTCTCGTTGATCACGGGAACGGCGCCG
This sequence comes from Zavarzinia sp., assembly GCF_049306435.1. Lineage (NCBI taxonomy): Bacteria > Pseudomonadati > Pseudomonadota > Alphaproteobacteria > Rhodospirillales > Zavarziniaceae > Zavarzinia > Zavarzinia sp. The sequence continues at coordinate 10,525 of NZ_JBAQRT010000215.1, read as the reverse complement.
AGGCGGAGCAGGGTCGCCATGGTACTGCGACCGTTCAGGTAGCGCCGCCGGCTCTCCGTATCGTCGAGGGTGAGCAGGACCTGCGCCGTGGTCAGGCCATGGTCGCCCAGCACATCCTGCCAGGCGTGGGTCAGGCGGATCTGGCCAACGGCGGCGGCCGCCTGTTTCTCCTCGAGCTTCAGCACACCCTTGGGCAGGTCCAGATGGCGCCGGCCGAGGGCGATCGCACCCGACGAGACGATGACGACATCCTGGCCGCGCGCCTTGAGCGCGGCGATATCGGCGGCGACGCCTTCCAGCCATTGCCGGCGCAGCTTGCCGCTGGCCTGATCGACCAGCAGGGCCGAGCCGATCTTGATGACGATGCGCCCCGCCGCCCGCAGGCGGTCGCGGCTGGAAAGGGAAGTGGTGGTATCAAGGATGCTCATGACGCGGCCCCGGAGACGGGATGACGGAAAGGGTTTCAGTCCTGTCCGTGCCTCACGGTCGCCACACCTCCGGCTTGCCGGGGACATGGTCGGGCCGGGCTTCCAGGGCATCCTGGGCGCGCTGTTCGTGGATGGGAGCGATCGCGACCCGCAGCAGATCGGTGATGCCCTGGCCGGTCTGGCCGGAAATCACATGGATCGCCTTGCGGGATTTCCGGGCGGAGCGGGCGATGGCGCCGGCCTTGGCCTCGATCTCCTCAGGGGAAAGGGCGTCGCATTTGTTGAGGGCGATGATCTCGGGCTTCTCGATCAGGCCTTCGCCGTAGTGGCGCAGCTCGCGCCTGATCATGCGATAGGCCGCCTGCGGGTCTTCCTGCGTGCCATCGACGAGATGGATGAGGACGTTGCAGCGCTCGACATGGGCGAGGAACTGGGCGCCGAGACCGATGCCTTCCGACGCGCCTTCGATCAGGCCCGGCAGGTCGGCCAGCACGAATTCGTCGCCATCGACCGCGACGACGCCCAGCTGGGGCTTCAGCGTGGTGAAGGGGTAATCGGCGATCTTGGGCCGGGCGCGCGAGGTCGCGGCGAGGAAGGTCGACTTGCCGGCATTGGGCAGGCCGATCAGCCCGGCGTCGGCGATCAGCTTCAGGCGCAGGATGACGGTCATCTCGATCCCGGGCTGACCGGGATTGGCGTGACGCGGCGCCTGATTGGCCGGGCCCTTGAAATGGGCATTGCCGAAGCCGCCGTTGCCGCCCTTGGCCAGGACGACGCGCTCGCCCGCCTTGGTGAAATCGTAGAGGATCTCTTCCTCGTTCTCGTCGAGGATCTGGGTGCCCATGGGCACCTTCAGCACGATGTCGGCGCCGGCGCCGCCATGGCGGTCCTTGCCCATGCCGTGGACACCGGTGCCGGCCTTGAAATGCTGCTGATAGCGGTAGTCGAGCAGGGTGTTCAGGTTCTGCACGCATTCCAGGACGACATCGCCGCCCCGGCCGCCGTCACCGCCGTCCGGGCCGCCGAACTCGATGAATTTCTCGCGCCGGAACGAGACGCAGCCGGCGCCGCCGCTGCCGCTCTTCACATAGATCTTGGCGTAATCGAGGAATTTCATCTTGGGATGCCTGAATGGGGTGCGGGCCGAAACGGCAACGGGCCCGGCGTTGTCACGCCGGACCCGTCAATTCCCGCTTGATCGCCGCGGGTCCTTGCGGGCCGCGGCAGGCGCGGCAGATTACTCCGCCGCCACCGGGAGTTCGTCGACCGAGACGTAGGTCCGGCCCAGCTTGCCGACGGCAAACTTCACCTTGCCGACGACCAGCGCGAAAATGGTGTGGTCCTTGCCCAGGCCGACATTGGTGCCGGGATGGAACTTGGTGCCACGCTGACGGATGATGATGTTGCCGGGGATCACGGCTTCGCCACCGAACTTCTTGACCCCGAGGCGACGGCCGTCGGAATCGCGACCGTTACGGGACGAGCCGCCTGCTTTTTTATGAGCCATGGTTTGCTCCTATCTCTCGTAACCGCGCGATCAGGCGACGGCGATGCTGGTGATCTTCAGGACGGTGAGGTCCTGGCGATGGCCGTTCTTGCGGCGCGAATTCTGGCGGCGACGCTTCTTGAAGACGATCAGCTTGGGGCCGCGGGCCTGGCCGACGATCTCGGCGGTGACCGTGGCACCGGCGACCGTGGGCGCGCCGATGGTGACATTCTCGCCCTCGCCGACCATCAGAACCTGGTCCAGCGACAGGGAGGCACCGGCTTCGCCTTCGAGGCGTTCGACGGTGATGACTTCGTTCTCGACGACCTTGTACTGCTTGCCGCCGGTCTTGATAACCGCAAACATTCGACCCAGTCCTTCTTGCACAGGCTATTCCGCCTGCTACCGTCTTACGCGGCAGGGGCCCGACTGGAGCCCATAAATTAAAACCACGGCGGGCACACACCCACCGCGAGAGCGCGCACTATAGCGATGACGAAGTGGGAGTCAACGCTTGTTCAGTGGGCCTTGGACAGCACGTCGAAGTCTTCGGTTTGGAACAGCGCTCGCTCGACGAGGATATGATTGTCGTCGTCGATGGTGCCGGTGAAAACGGCCGGGATCGTGTCGGACAGGACGATTGGATCGCGACGCGACGCGTCGGGCGCGGGCACGAAGTTAAACACCACATGCACATTGGCCTTGGCGATGAAGCGCTTGCCGTCGTCTGAAATCACGACATAGACCGGCTCGATCACGCGTGTTTCCGTGCGGCTGGAAAGCGTATCGATCTTTTCCCTCCAGTCCGGCAGGCTGGACATCTGTCCGATATCGGTGACCGTCCGCCACACCATCGACTCGACGTCGATCGTTCCCGCCGTATGGCGCAAGGCACTGTTCTTCGACATGCGATTGATGGCCTTTCGCTGCGACAGGCGCGGATCCGAACACAGCGATCGAACGGACCATGTTCGGATCGACCTTGCCTGGACGGGTGCCGCGATCAGGTGGGGCCGACTTCGTAGCGCCAGCGCAGAGTATTGCACAGCGCGTCAAGATCACAATAGATCGCGGCCCTGTCGATCCCGATATAGTGCAGGCGGCGTTGAAAGAAAGGCTTCACCGCGCTCGGAATTTCGAAAGTATCTGGCGACGCCGCGGGGTGCCAAGTCTGGAAGGGGTCGCGATGGATGGTGAAATAGCCCCGCTGCGCCGAAAGCCGGGGCGCCGCGATGGAGGGCGAGAGCATCGCGACGTGGTCGCCGATGGCGAAGGGATCTGTCTCCGAATGCGTAGCATCGATCTGCGGGACGCCGATCTTAGACAGGGCGATGATTTCACCGGAAGAATCCCGGGACTCCGGCGATGGTTCTATCGCGAAATAGCAGGCGACCAGGGGGTTGCTCGTCCAGTCCAGCAATCGGGTCGGCAGGCCGTGGTGCTGCGCCAGTGCCAACCAGGCCCAGTCGTCCTTGGGCCTGCCATCGTCGAAAAGATGGCTGAGCCGGCGGAATTCGAGGAACAGCGACCGCTCTGCCTGTGCGAGCGCGCTGCGCACCTCGTCGCCTCCGGCTAACCCTTCGATTTCCAGTCGCCGTTCTATGACCTTCCCTCGACCGATAGACGGCCTCAATTCGTATGCCTTGTTCGAATGGCCCCGGAATAGCCACCTATCACCACTGTGCACGTCAACCCATTCAAGAAACCGGCGCCAATACTGCGCGGCTTCAATCCTGGCTGCTCTCGAAGGGTCGGGCACGTTTTTCCCTGATGGATTGTGTTGAAGGGAAGTAAACCAACCGCGCGTCCGAGCTTCAATCGGAAATTCCGGCCGATGGCGGCTTCGGGCAACCCCATTGCAAGAGCACCGCCGCGACCGCCTCCTCGGTGAAATGCCGGGCCGCTTCCCGGCCCCAGCCCTCGGCCAGCAATCCATCATAATCGGTGAAGCCGTGACGGGCATAGGCGACGAGGGCGGCCCAGGCGGCCAGGGGCGCCGGGGCGTCCCGCATCTGGCGCGAACCCAGCGCCCGGTCGATGACCGCCGCCCGATCCTTCGCCGGCAGGGCCGGAGCCTCGATGTCCAGCGCCCGCCCGATCGCCTCCGTCCGCTTCACCCGCGTCTCCCCGCCGTGTCCGTGACCAGCATAAAAAAACCCTTTGCAAGCGGCAGCGTCCTCGGCTATCTCTCCCCGCCTTGACGACCCGATGTCTCGCGGAGAGGTGCCAGAGTGGTCGATCGGGGCGGTCTCGAAAACCGTTGTACCTTCGCGGGTACCGTGGGTTCGAATCCCACCCTCTCCGCCACATTGGTCAACATTGCCCGTTGGGCGATAAATTGACCGCCGATAGCCCGATATTGCCATGAATTACCGCATGACACCGTGCGGTATGGCCACGCTGTCGCTCGCCATTCGTAATTTGTATGTCTGAAAATGGACTGCAAGCTGAAGTTCCGCTGCCAGGGCACCGCCACGAAGCTCCGGCTTTTATGAGGGAGTTTCGCGGCGAAACCGCTTGAAGGTTTCAGGGCGTCACAAGACTGATTTTTCAGACTGCCACGAAGCCGCCATCGACAAATAGCTCCTCGCCGCCGACGAAGCTGCTTTCGTCCGATGCCAGAAACAGAACCGCCTTGGCGATCTCTTCGGTCCGGGCGAGCCTGCCGAACGGAATGGTTTGCTGCATCCATTCTTCAGCACCTGCATTGTTTTGAAGATAGGTCCGCATTGCCGGTGTCAGGACCATGCCGGGTGAAACGACGTTCACACGAATGCCCTGGCTTTTCAGATCGGTCGTCCATGTTCGCGCGAAGGAGCGGATCGCTGCCTTTGTCGCGCTATAGATGGAAAGATTGGCGAAGCCCTTGCTGCCCGCGCCCGATCCGGTCAACACGACAGCGCCACCGGCAGACATCAGCGGTAGAGCCTTTTGCACGGTGAAGACCATGCCCTTCACGTTGATGCCGAAGACGCGGTCGAAATGATCTTCTTCAATGGCGCCGATCGGGGCGGATTCGGACACGCCGGCATTGGCGAAGACCACGTCCACGCGGCCGTGATCGCGCTTTACGACTGCATAGAGCCTGTCGAGGTCCGCGAGATTGCTGACATCGCCTTGAACGCCAACGGCGCCATTGCCGATTTCCTTCAGCGCCTCGTCCAGGCGTTGTTGCCGGCGTCCCGTGACATACACATGGGCACCTTCCGCCGCGAACAACCTGGCTGTTGTCAGGCCTATGCCGTCCGTTCCGCCCGTGATCACCACGACCTTGTCCTCAAATTGCTTCGTCATGTCATGCGCTCGCTTTCACGGCATATGGAGGATTGCTCCACTTACTATATGGAGATATCCTCCACTTACAAGCCGTGACGAGGCAGATTTTTGGCTGACGAAACCCCATTGCGAGCCGATGCGCAGCTCAACAAGGCGCGAATCCTTGCGGCAGCGGAAGACGTCTTTCGGGAACGAGGCGCTGGCGCGTCGTTGGACGAGGTCGCAAAACGCGCAGGGGTGGGGATCGGGACATTGTATCGGCGCTTTCCGACGCGGGAAGACCTCCTGGCCGCGACGTATAGCGCCCGATTCCTGGCCTTTGCTGAGACGAGCCGTGCCAGAGCCGTTGATCTTGCCCCCGCGAACGCCTTGCGCGCCTACCTTGAAGAACTCGTCGAATATGCGAATGTTTATCGAGGTTTCGCGGCGTCTCTCGGGACGGTTCTACAGATTGGAACGCCAGGATGCCTCGCAACCAGCAAGGAGGGTGCGCGGCTTTTGCATACCGCGCAGGAGGCGGGAGCTATTCGACCCGATATCAGATTCGACGACATAGTCTGCATAGCGACCGCGATATCACTCGCCACCGAGCAAGACAGTTCACCAAAAGCGCATATCGCTCATTTGGTCGCCATCTTTATGAATGGGCTCGTTGAGCGCTGAAACCCCCGCCGTGACGGCTGTCGGCGCAAACCTGCCACCAAATGCACGATATCGCCGCCAGACGCCGCCGCTGGCGAATAATAGATCACGCCATCTCCAGCCGACAGTTTTCGGACCAACGCGCCCCGGCCATGGCGGAACTGGCAAAACCCGCCAGCCTCCGCTGCCTTGACATGCTCGCGGCTCGCGACGCCGATCCAGTAGCGCGTCGTCATGCGGCATGAGCCGTGATCGTATAGCCAAACGGATCGCGAAACGCGAAGTGCCGGCCGAACAGGCCGTCCTTCGGCGGGAAGGCGATGGCTATTCCCGCCGCCTTCAGTTCCTCATGCAGCGCATCGGCGTCATCGCAGCCGAACCACAGGGCGACGCCCCAACCCAGCTTCCCCTGAGCCGCTTCCAGATCCACCAAGGGCTTTCTGACCGCGAAAGGAGCCGGCCTGCTGTCGAAGACGATCGCCTCGGGCGTCTCTCGCAGCACGGGCAGGCCCAGCCGGTCTCCGTAGAACGCCTTGGCGGCCTGAAGGTCTTCGGTCTGGATGGCAATGAAATCGGGGCCGATCAGTCGGGGCATGGTAGCCTCCTCGGTGCGAAATGTTAATATCAGGCACCTGATATAATATAAGGCGACTGACATTGCAATGACCAAGGATATGACCCCGCTTCTGGGATACCGGCTGAAGCTGGCGCAGCACGCCTTGCACCGCCGCCTGGAGGAGGCATTGAAACCGCTCGGGCTCAATCCCGCCCAATACGCGGTCCTGGCCGAACTGAACGCGAGGCCGGACCAAACCAATGCGGACCTCGCCGAGCGGGCTTTCATCACCCCGCAATCGATGCAGGGCGTTCTGGCGAAACTGGAAGAATCAAGGCTGGTGGAGCGGCGACAGGATGTCCGTCACGGTCGCCGTCAGCTGGCACGCTTGACGCCCGAGGGGCATGTGAAGGCCGAGGCCGCGAATGCCGAGGTGATGCGGGTCGAGGCGGTGCTGGAGGCCGCGGTCCATCCGGATGCCATTCAAGATGCCGTCGATCTGATGGAGCGGCTTCGCAGCGCCCTGTGCAAATAGGACAGGCGCCACCCGTCACCCGTTTCGTTCAGCCTGTGACGGCGGGTCGGAGCAGGTTCTCGAGACCGATGCTGCGATAGATCTCGCGGCGCATCCGATCGGCGACGCCGTTGACGATCTCCGCCCCGTCCTGTGACGGATCGACATGGACGCGGAACGGGCGCCCGCCGAACGGCAGATTCACGACCCGGACGATCTCGCGCGCGACCTCGGCCGGATCGGCGTCGGCGGGTTCCTGGGCGGCGAGTCCCTTCAACGCCTTGTCGGCGATGCCGGCATAGGGCCCTTGTTCATATTCGGCGGCGCGATCCTTGTCGGCGGGTGAACCGGCGTGAGCGAAATGGTTGGTGCCCTTGGTGAAGGCGCCGGGCACCATGATGGTGGTCTCGATCCCCCACAGCGCCAATTCGGCCGCATAGGAAACCGCCAGCGCATCCATCGCCGCCTTGGCGGCAAAATAGGGCGCGAGAAACGGCGGCGTGCCGCCCCGCGTCGAGGACGAGCCGACCCAGAGCATCAGTCCCTGGCCCTGACGGCGCAGAAAGGGCAGCGCGGCGCGATTGACCCGCTGGGCGCCCAAGACGTTGACATCATACTGCTGAATATATTGATCCGGGGTGAAGGCTTCGGCGGGGCCGAACACCATGTGACCGGCATTGTGCACGATGACGTCGAGGCGCCCGGCCTCGTTCAGGATCCGGGCGATGGCCCCTTCGGCCGAGGCTTCGGACTGGACATCCAGTTCGGCGGTGCGCAGATCGACCCCTTCCGACCTGGCCCAGTTGTTGGCGACTTCGGCGACACGAGGGGCATTGCGGCCCTCGGTCTCGCGCATGGTGGCGTAGACGATGTGGCCGGCCTGAGCCAGCGCCCTGGCGGTCATCAAGCCAAAGCCCGATGATGCGCCGGTGACGAGGATGACATGTCTGGACATGGGATGCGCCTTGGCTGAATGGCCCCGCTGGATGACGCGGGGCCGGAGTCCACGAAAATGAACCGGTCTTGAGCGGTGTCTGGCGCGCGGGATCAGATGATCCCGCCGTTGGCCCGCAGGGTCTGGCCATTGATCCAGGCGCCATCCGGTCCGGCGAGGAAGGCCACGGCGGCGGCGATATCCTCGGGCTGGCCCAGGCGCTCCAGCGGCGCCAGCCTGGTCAGATGATCGATCACCGCCTGCGGCTTGCCGTCGAGAAACAGCTTCGTCGCCGTCGGTCCGGGCGCGATGGCATTGACCGTGATGTTGCGGCCGCGCAACTCCTTGGCGAGCACGCTGGTCATCGCCTCGACGGCAGCCTTCGTCGCGGCGTAGACGCCGTAGGTCGGCTGCAGCAGGCCCACCACGCTGGACGAGATGTTGATGATGCGGCCACCGTCCCGCAGGCGGCGCGCGGCTTCGCGCAGCGTGTTGAACGATCCCTTCAGGTTGATCGCGACCTGACGGTCGAACAGGGCGTCGTCGCTCTCGGCGATGGTCGCCAACTGCATGACGCCGGCATTGTTCACCAGGACGTCCACGCCGCCAAAGGCCGCTTCGGCCCTGTCGAACATCCGCGCTACGGCGGTCGCGTCGGCGATATCGGCCTTGGCGGCGAAGGCGCGGCCGCCGGCCGCCTCGATCTTCGTCACCAGGGCCTCCGCCGGTTCGGCCTTCGAGGCATAGTTGACGACGATGGTGAAGCCGTCCCTGGCCAGGCGCGCCGAAACGGCGGCGCCGATACCACCGGCGGCGCCGGTGACGATGGCGACCTTGTTGGGGGGAATGGTCATGATCTTTCTCCTTGTCTGGCGACTGCCGCTTGGCGGTGGCTGGTGAGGAGAAGATGGGCCTATCCACGAGGCGGATAATCATGCCTTCATCGGCATCACTATTCGAATACGCGAATAATGCGCGCGCCCTTCAGCCGTGAGACGCCCTGCGCGAAGCGAAAAGGAAAACAGGAATGGATCGTTTCGATGCCATGCGCGTGTTTGTCCGTATCGTCGAGCGGCGCAGCTTCACCCATGCGGCCGAGGATCTGGGCCTGCCCCGGTCCTCTGTCACCGATGCGGTGAAGGGGCTGGAGGCCCGCCTGGGCGTGCGGCTGTTGCAACGGACCACGCGCGCCGTCAGCCCCACCCTCGACGGCGAGGCCTATTATCGCCGCTGCATCGATCTGATCTCGGATCTGGAGGATGCCGAGGCGGGGTTCACGGGCGTGAAGCCTTCCGGCCTGGTGCGGATCGATGTGCATGGCACCCAGGCACGCCACTTCCTGCTGCCGGGCCTGCCGCGTTTCCTCGAGACCTATCCCGACATTCGCCTGCATATCGGCGAGGCACATCAGGCCATGGACATGGTGCGCGAAGGCTTCGACTGCATGTTGCGGGCCGGTGAGCTGACGGTCGACAGCGGCTTGATCCGGCGCCGGCTGGCGACCCTGCGGCGCGGCACCTTCGCCAGTCCCGGCTATATCCGCCGCTTCGGCCTGCCCCGGACGCCGGACGATCTGGAACGCGGGGGTCACCAAATGGTTGGCTTCTACGCCCCCGATGCGCCGGAAATCGCGCCGCTCAACTTCACCATCGACGGAAAGCAGCGACGAATGGTCCTGCCCGCCGTCGTCACGGTGACGGGGCCGGAAACGAATGTCGCCTCGGCCTGTGTGGGGCTGGGCTTGATTCAGGTGCCGCACTACCGCGTGGCGGCGGACGTCGCGGCCGGTGCGCTGGTCGAGGTGCTGGCCGACTATCCGCCGACGCCGCTGCCGGTGCATGTGCTTTACTCGCACACACGCCATCTCTCGCCGCGCCTTCGCGCCGTCATCGACTGGATGGTCGAACAGTTCCGCGACCGGGCGGAATGACCGCGCACGGGAGGCGATTCGGTGGGCGCTGCCGTGCCGCCGGGCTTGATGACTGGCTATGGGCCAGCAGTTGGCGCCTTGCGCGCCGCCGCCCCGGGGCGGCATTCTGCTTCACTTGCCGCATATGGCGGCACGAAGGGAAAACACGGTGTCACGGTATCGCCGCCACAAGGAAAGCCATCTCGTCTCGCGTATCGGCTGGCTGCGGGCGGCGGTGCTGGGCGCCAATGACGGCATCGTCTCGACCGCCAGCCTGATCGTCGGTGTCGCGGCCGCGTCCGTCGCCACGTCCGAAGTGCTGATCACCGGCATCGCCGGTCTGGTCGCCGGGGCCATGTCGATGGCCGCCGGGGAATATGTCTCGGTCAGTTCGCAAGCCGACACGGAAAAGGCCGATCTTTCCCGCGAAAAGGCGGAGCTGGAGGCCCAGCCGGCGCTCGAGCTGGAAGAACTGGCCCGCATCTACATGGCGCGCGGCGTCGATACCGAACTGGCGCACCGGGTCGCGGCCGAGTTGATGGCCAAGGATGCGCTGGGCGCCCATGCCAAGGACGAATTGGGGATTTCCGAAGTGACCACCGCCCGGCCGATCCAGGCGGCGCTGGCCTCGGCCGCGACCTTCTCGGTCGGGGCGGCCATGCCGCTGGCCATGGTGCTGGTCATGCCGCGCGGCCTGCTGGTCACCGGGGTTTCGGTCGCCTCGCTCGGATTTCTGGCCTTGCTCGGCGCCATCGGGGCGCGGGCCGGCGGGGCCGGGGT
>NZ_JBAQRT010000214.1:0-15088 GCF_049306435.1 Zavarzinia sp. | reverse complement strand
GTGCCGGCCCTGCCGCCCTTCGCCCGCACGCGCGCGATCCTGCAGGCGCAGAACGCGCCGACCCTCGGCCGCAGCGCGCCGACGAGCGGCGCCGAATCCGGCAAGGTCTACGAGAATTATCTGGGCTCGATCGGCAAGGGCGGCGCCGGACCCAAGATCGAAAGCCTGTCCACGTCCAAGTAGGACGAAGGCAAGCGACGGGGGCTTCAGGCCCCCGGCTTCGCCAGGCTGTCGATCACCCGGCGGCATATGTCGAAACTCAGCGGCTTGTTGAGCACGATGGGCGCGAGGCCCCGATGCGAAGCCGCCTCGGCCACCAGTTCGGGGTTGCCGCTCATCAGCACGACCTGTTCGGTGTGGCGCAGCAGGGTCATGATTTCCGCCGCCCGGACGCCGCCCAGTTGCGGCATCCCGACATCCATCAGGACGACATCGGGCCGCCGCTCGCGCGCGATCTCGACCGCCTCGATGCCATTGCAGGCCTCAAGGACATTGTAGCCGATACGGCCGAACAGCTCGACCAGCTCGCTGCGCAAATCCTCGTCGTCATCGACGACCAGGATGGTCGGCGATTTGGCACGCGGCTTCTCTTTCACTGAACTCATGATCCGCTTGCCGCATCCTCGACGTAAGCAGGGATTTCGAGCCTGAATACGGCGCCGTCGCCCACATTGGAAGCACTGATCGTCCCACCCATGTCGGTCATCAGCGTCCGGCAGATGGAAAGGCCGAGGCCGCTGCCGTGGCCGACCTCCTTCAGGGTGAAGAAGGCGTCGAAGATCCGGTTCATGACGTCGCCCGGAATACCGCCGCCGGTATCCCGCACCTCGACGAGAACGCGATCGGAGATGCGGTCGTCATGTACCGTGATGCGGATTTCGCCCCGGGTCGGCTCGTTGCGATTGCTGCAATATTCGGCGATGGCATCCCGCGCGTTGACGACGAGATTGAGGAAGACCTGCTGCAGGGACACCGGGTTGGCCTTCAGCGGCCGGCAATAGGGCGGCGCTTCGCAGATTAGCTGGATGCCGCGGTTGCGCAGCGAGCCTTCCGTGAGGTGGCGGATATTGTCCATGATCTCGGTGACCGAGACCGGGCGAAGCCCGAGCGTGCGGCGATCGGGATGGGCGAGGGTGCGGATGGCGCTGATGATCTCGCCCGCGCGCAGGGCCTGGGTATGAATGCGGTCGAGCTTGGAGACGACGATCGCCTGTTCGGCCGAGCCGACCGAATTCTGCCGCTCGTTCTCGCTCTCCAGCGCCAGCTTGGCATTCTTCACCGCCATGGCGATGACCGACAGAGGCTGGCTGATCTCATGGGCGATCACGGTCATCAACTCGCCGAGGGTGGCGAGCTTGGCCGTGTTGATCAGGATGTTCTTCTGCTCGTCGACCTCGAAGGCCTGGGTCGCGATCAGGCTGAGACGCTGCATCAGGGCAAGCTGCGCCGGCTCGAAGAAACCGGGGGTCCTGTGCAGGGCGACGAGCATGGCCGCCTCGGTGCCGATGGTCAGGGGCGCCACCAGCGCATTGCGGAAGCGCCGGCGAAGGGACTCGGGGAACTGGGGCCATTCCTTCAGCGTGGCCATGTCGGCGATGACCAGGGCCTCGCCCATCAGGGCCGCGCTGATGATGTCGCCATCGGGCCACTTCATGCCCGACAGCGCCGGGTCGGTGGCGACGACGACCAGCAGTTCGTCGCGCGTCCGCCGGCGCACCACCAGCGCCTCGTCGAAGCGCAGCAGGCGGGCGAAGAGGCTGAACAATTCGGCGCATTTGTCGGCGAGGGGCGACGGCTGGATCAGCGCGCGGAGCGAGGCGAGCAAGACATCCGCCTCCTCGCGCAGGCGCATTTCGCGATTGCGGTTGGCCTCCGCCCGCTCGAGCAGTTCGACGAGTTCGCCGCGATGCTGTTCATCGAACGGCCGGCCGCTCCAGACCTTGCCGACGCCGACATAGCCGCCATCGGCGGCGGGCGTGCCGGTCAGGGTGAAATTCACCACCGCGCCCTCGCGCGGGGCGAAACTGAGCGCGATGTCGCGCATGGGCGCGAGACGCATCAGCAACTGGCCCAGATGTTCGCCCTGGGCGGGATAAAGCGTCCGCTGGGCGAGGCGGTCCAGTTTCGCGCCGCGCAGCATCTGGATCACGGCCGGGTCGCAGCCGACATCCAGCGGCGAGATTTCGTCGATACGGAAATCCGGGCCGCTGCGCCAGGTGAAATCGGCGGCGAGGCTGAGCAGATCCGGGGGCGGGATCATGTCGACGGCATTGGCCATGGTCATGCCCCCTGACCGAAGAACCGCGGGAATGCGGCCCGTTCCTGGATGATCCGAAGAATCCGATCGTACACTGCCAGAACCCCCTCATGGCGACGGCGCGGTCGCCCCGCGGTCGCTGGCCGCCGGAATCACACTGCGGCTGCCCCGCCACACCCCGACCGGCGAAGTCTAGGGAAACTAGGTGAACAGGGCGTAAACCCGGCTCCCATTCTCCAATCGCATGAAATTACATGGTTCCTTCACATCGCGTCTCGCGAATCATCCTGTTTTGGACCAATTTGCGATTTGTTCACGATCTTTGGTTAGACACTGAACCGTGATGCCCGCCGATGGTGCGGCATCCGCCGGGTTGGATGAATTCGCTTCCATTCCGCGCGCGATTGGGCATAAAGGTCTTATGTCCGCCCAAAGGGGGGAGGTGGGTTCGCCAATGATGCCTGGTATGAATCGTTCAAACACGATCTCAACGCCTGTCTATGTGATCGACGATGATGCCTCAATTGTCGAGGAAGTTGGCGATTTCCTGAAGCTGAAGGGTTTTGTCGTCCATGCTTATTCGGTGCCCGCCGAGGCGCTGGACAACATGCTGGCGGAAGCCGAGCCTTTCCTGCTGGTCACCGACATGCAGATGCCGGGGTTGAGTGGTCTCGATCTGGTACGCGAGTTGCGCCACTTTGGGGGCTCACCGCGTATCTTTGAGACCATTCTGTTCTCGGCCTTCGCCGACCTCGACCGTGCGATCAATGCGCTGAAGCTCGGCGTGCTGGACTTCCTGGTGAAGCCGGTCGATCTCGATCAACTGGTCGCCGCGATCCATCGCGCGTCCGAGGCGCTGGAGCAGCGCCGGGACAGCAAGCCCAACGACCGCGATCTTTCGGTGCAGCTGGCGGAGACCCTGGCCAAGGCCAAGGAACTGACCTCGACCATCGAGAATGCCGCGGTTCGTCTGTCGCGGGAATCCTCGGTGCCTTCGCCGTCGGCCATGTCGTCGCCCCGTTCCTCGGGGCCGATGCAGGCGCAGCCGGCCGTGTCCCAGCCGGTGCACCGGCTGAACATCGGTCAGCCGCGCACCCTGCCGGGCCAGGCGCCGGAAGATGGCGAGATGCTGCACCGGATCAAGGCGCTGCAGGCCGCGCGCCGTTTCCGCGACAAGCTGCTGCCGTCCTGCGTCGATGGCGATGCCAATTGGGAAATCCTGCTCTATCTGATCGAGCAGTCGCTGCTGCACCGGGTCGTTTCCGTGACCTCGGCCTGTCACGCGACGACGCTGCCGTCGACCACGGCGATGCGCAAGATCGACGAACTGGTCTCGACCGGCTGGCTGCAGAAACGGCCCGACCCCTCGGATCGCCGCCGCACGCTGATCGCGCCGACCGACCTGTGCCGCGACCGGATGCGCAACTTTCTGCTGGGCCTGCCGGTCAATATCGGCACGCCGGGCTTCGAATCCTCGGTGCCGGCGCTGGCCTGAGCCCGCGCCCATCGAGAAGCTGAAGGGGCCGCCCGGCCATGTCGGGCGGCCCTTTTGCTTTCCCGGCTCAGATGACGCTGGCGGTGGCCGCCGGGGCCGGGTGGATCAGGGCATCGGCGAGATATTCCAGGGCCTGCTGGGCCGCCTTGCGATCGGCGAGGCCGCCAAGACAGACCCGCACCGCTTCCGGCGGCTCGCGCGAGACGACGAAGGCATCGCTGCCGACGACGCCGATGCCGGAATTGCGCATGTGGCCGGTGAAGCTGGCCCGGCTCCAGGGCGCGGGCAGATTGACCCAGACGTGGAAACCTTCCGGGTCGGCCTGCCAGGTGCCGGCGGGCAGGATGTCGCGCACCAGGGCCTGGCGCGCCCGCGACTCGGTCCTGATCGTGGTCAGCACGTCTTCAGCGACGCCTTCCTCGATCCAGTGGGTGGCGAGGGCGACGGTCAGCGGCGAGGCCATGACCGTCGATGCGCGGAGGAAGGCCGCCAGGGGCCAGGCGCTGCGCACGTCGGGCGCGACCAGATAGGCGACCCGAAGCCCGGCGCCCAGGCATTTGGCGAGGCCGGCGACGTAATAGGTGATGTCGGGCGCGAGGGCGGCGAAGGCCGGCGGCGGCGAGACCGGGATGCAGCCATAGGCGTCATCCTCGATGATCTTGACGCCATGGCGCCGGGCGACGGCGATCAGGTCGTGGCGGCGGCGCGTGGTGATGGTCGCCGTCGTCGGGTTCAGCAGGGTCGGATTGCAGTAGAGCGCCTTCACCCCCCGGCTCTGGCAGGCTTCCTCGAAGGCGGCGGCGTCGATGCCCTGTTCGTCCATGGCGAGGCCGACCAGGGTCAGGCCCAATTGCGCCGCGATGGCGCGCGCGCCCGGGTAGGTCAGGCTTTCGCAGGCGATGGTATCGCCGGCGCGCAGGATCGTGCTCATGATCGCCATCAGCGCGGCATGGGCGCCGGGGCAGATCAATACCCGGTCGGCCGGCACTTCCACCCGGTGGCGGGCCAGCCAGGTGATGGCCGCGGCCTTGTCGGCCGGCGCGCCGCCAAAGCCCTGATAGCGCAGCAGGGCCTGAAGATCGGCGCCGATCTCGGCCAGGCCCCGGCGCATGCGCTCGACCAGGGCGGGGTCCTGCGGCTCGGGCGGCAGGTTCATGGTCAGGTCGACCAGCTGGACGGTTCGCGCCGGGCGCGTCGCGGGCGTCGCCGCCAGGGTGCGGACGAAGGAGCCGGCGCCGACCCGCGATTCGATCAGGCCCCGGCGCTGCGCCTCGACATAGGCCCGGGCGATCGTGGTGAAATTCAGGCCCAGCTGTTCGGCCAGCTGGCGCTGCGGCGGCAGGCGATCGTTCGGGGCAAGCCGCCCGGCGCGCATGTCGGTCTCGATCGCATCGGCGATGGCGATATAGTGCGGGCGGGTGGACTTGCCGATATGGGGTACCCAGCCGACGAGCTTGCGGGCCATCTGTGAACCTTGATGTGAATTGAATGCAGTCAAGGCGCGCATATTGCCAAAATTGACTGCATATGAAGAACGCGCTAGCGAAATGCCCGGTCCCGGCAGTCCGGTCCGGCAAGATGCCAGCCCCATCATTTAACGCCGCTGTCCAGCCCCGCGCAAGCGTCTGCGCAAGGGGCAAGGGCCGCGCCACCTCTAGCCTCGCTCACGGTCGGGGGACGGTAGCGGCGCGTTTGAATCGGTGATGTCGGGGCCCGGCATTGCTGCTTTTAATGATTAAAATTTGATCTTTACGGTGCCTAAACTGTTTGCGCTGGTCGAAAATGATGCAGCGCCGGTTGCGCCGGAACCGCCTGATTGACCGCATATATTGACTGCATTCAATTGAATCTGATTATCGATTGTGCAGTCATTTGACTGGCACGCGGCTTGCAAAATCTCCCTCGTCACCACCCGGCGCGAGCCGATCGGACCCAGGGGAGATGTGTAATGCCTGAAGTGACTGCACCGGCCCATCAGAAGGGCGATTATTTCGTCAACTACGAAGAGAAGGTCTTCGAGGACGTGAAGGCCAAACCGGGCGAGAAAGCCCTGGTCACCTTCCACACCGTCGCCTTCGAAGGCTCGATCGGCCTCGTCAACCTGCTGCAGGCGACCCGCCTGCTGCGCAAGGGCTTCGAGACCTCGGTCCTGCTTTATGGTCCGGGTGTAACCCTGGGCATTCAGCGCGGCTTCCCGACGCTGGGCGACGAGGCTTTTCCCGGCCATCTCGCCATGAACAACCAGATCGTGAAGTTCATGGGCGAGGGCGGCAAGGTCTATGCCTGCCGTTTCGCGCTCCAGGCGCTCTATGGCCATGGCGAGCCCTCGCTGATCGCGGGCATCACCCCGATCAACCCGCTCGACGTGATGGATCTCATCCTGATCCATCGCCGCGACGGCGCCTTCATCCTCAACACCTGGACGCTCTGACATGAGCGCGGGTGGACGGGTGGTCAGGGCGGCGGCGGTCCAGATCGCGCCCGATATCGCGCGGCCGGAAGGCACGCTCGAGCGGGTCTGCAACGCGATCGCGGAAGCCTCGGCCAAGGGTGCGCAGCTCGTGGTCTTTCCCGAGACCTTCGTGCCCTATTACCCTTACTTTTCCTTCGTCCATCCGCCCGTCCTCGCCGGGCCCGACCATTTGCGGCTCTACGAGCACGCGGTGGTCGTGCCCGGGCCGGTCACCCAGGCGGTATCCCGCGCCGCCGCCTCGGCCCGCATCGTCGTCGTCCTCGGCGTCAACGAACGCGACCACGGCTCGCTCTATAATGCGCAACTCGTCTTCGATGCCGACGGCGCCATGGTGCTGAAACGGCGCAAGATCACGCCGACCTATCACGAGCGCATGATCTGGGGCCAGGGCGACGGCGCCGGCCTTCGGGTCGTCGATACCGCGGTAGGCCGTCTCGGCGCCCTCGCCTGCTGGGAGCATTACAACCCGCTGGCGCGCTATGCCCTGATGACCCAACACGAGGAAATCCACGCCAGCCAGTTTCCGGGCTCCATGGTCGGGCCGATCTTCGGCGAGCAGATGGAAGTGACGATCCGCCACCACGCGCTCGAATCCGGCTGTTTCGTCGTCAACGCGACCGGCTGGCTGACCGAAGAGCAGATCAACGCGATCACCCCCGATCCCAAATTGCAGAAGGGCCTGCGCGGCGGCTGCCATACCGCGATCATCAGCCCCGAGGGCAAGCATCTGGTGCCGCCTCTGACCGAAGGGGAGGGGATGCTGATCGCCGATCTCGACATGGCCCTGATCACCAAGCGCAAGCGGATGATGGATTCCGTCGGCCATTACGCGCGGCCCGACCTCCTCTCCCTCCACCTCGACAATCGGCCGGCGCGCGCCCTGGTGCCCGCGCTCGATCCGATGCCCGTCCCATCCCCCATCCCCAGCCCGCGGAGCGACGCCCATGAAGCCGACGACGCAGCAGACCTTGATCACCGAATTGCAGTCCTTCGGGGTTCGGCTGGCTGATCCGGGCGCGGGGGCCGCCAGCCGGCGTGGCGGGGCCGGACCGTCCGACCACAAGGCGATGACGGTCGAGGGCCAGACGGTGATGGTCCCCGTCCACACGGCGCCCGCCTTCGCCTCGCCCTATGTCGCGGAAAAGCCGGATGCCACGGGCGTATCGGTCATTCGCCGGGACGGGGTCGCGGTCGGCGAGGTGTCCTTCCCGTTGAAGCCGCGCTTCTACGAGTTGCAGACGCTGGACGGCATTCCCTATTCGCAGATCGCGACGCTGCACGGGCGCGATGTGCTGGCGACCACCATCCTGCAGACCTGCATCCGCTATCAGAGCCGGAGCAAGACCTGCAAATTCTGCGCGATCGGCCAGAGCCTCGCCGCCGGCCGCACCATCGCCCACAAGACGCCGGAGCAGCTCGCCGAAGTCGCCCGCGCCGCCGTCCTCCTCGACGGCGTCAAGCACATGGTGATGACGACGGGCACGCCCAATGCCACCGACCGGGGCGCCGCCGTGCTGTGCGAAAGCGCCTTCGCGGTGAAGGCGGCGGTCGATCTGCCGATCCAGGGCCAGTGCGAGCCGCCGGACGACGATGCCTGGTTCACCCGCATGAAGGCGGCGGGCATCGACACGCTGGGCATGCACCTCGAAGTGGTCACGCCCGCGCTTCGGGCCGAGATCATGCCGGGCAAGGCCAGCGTTCCCGTCAGCCGCTATCTCGACGCCTTCAGGGCGGCGGTGCCGGTGTTCGGCCGGGGCCAGGTCTCGACCTATATTCTCGCCGGCCTCGGCGATACGCGGGAAGCGATCCTGTCGATCGCCGAGACGCTGATCGAGCTTGGCGTCTATCCCTTCGTCGTGCCCTTCGTGCCGATTTCGGGCACGCCGCTCGAAGACCATCCGACGCCGTCGCCCGCCTTCATGCGCGAGATCCTGCAGCCCCTCGGCGGGATGCTGAAGGCCGCCGGCCTGCTGTCGTCCGAGATCAAGGCGGGCTGCGGCAAATGCGGCGCCTGTTCCGCCCTGTCGAGCTTCGAGGGCTGAGCCATGATCTTCGAGCCGGTCCTGCCCTATGTCACCGGCGAAGCCCGGGTGAAACTGGCCATCGCCCGTTGGGAAGTGGCCGGCGCGGCCGCGCTGCGACGCCAGGTGTTCTGCCGCGAACAGAAGATATTCGCGGGCGACGACCGTGACGGGACCGATGCCCGCGCCCTGCCGCTGGTCGCGCTCGCCCCCATCTTCGGCGTGCCCGATCAGGTGGTGGGCACCGTCCGCATCCACGAGGACGCGCCGGGCCACTGGGCCGGCTCGCGCCTCGCGGTGGAGCCGGCCTGGCGCAGGCTGGGGGCGCTTGGCAGCGGCCTGATCCGGCTGGCGGTCGGCACGGCGGCGGCGCGCGGCTGCCGGCGCTTCACCGCTCATGTCCAGGCGCAGAACGCGCCGCTGTTCCACCGCCTGCACTGGGCGACGCTCGACGTCTCCGACCTGCACGGCCGGCCGCATCACTTCATGGAAGCGGATCTGGATCATTATGCCCCGGTATCCGATGCCGAGGCGGGCTTCGCCGTGCTGATCGGGAGGCGGATGTGAGCATCGCGGATCTCGCCCTGCGCCTGACCGGCGCGCGCGGTCTTGGCCACAAGCGCGATATCGCCGGCGTCATGTCGGCCCTTGGCCTCGGCGGCGGCTCTCATGTCGCGGTGGGCGACGATTGCGCCGCCATTCCGGACGGCGACGGTTACCTTCTGTTCGCCATCGAAGGTTTCATGGCCGATTTCGTCGCGGCGGAGCCCTGGTTCGCCGGTTATTGCGGCGTCATGGTCAATGTCTCGGATATCGCGGCCATGGGCGGCCGGCCGGTCGCCGTCGTCGACGCGCTGTGGAGCCGGGATGGCGACCATGCCGCGCTCATCCTGTCGGGTCTCGCGGCGGGCAGCACCGCCTATGGCGTGCCCATCGTCGGCGGCCACAGCAACACGCGGAATGCCGGCGGCGAACAATTGTCGGTCGCCATCATCGGCCGGGCGAAAGCACTGCTGACCAGCTTCGATGCCCAGGCCGGCGACCGCCTGCTGATGGCGATCGATCTGCGGGGCCGCTTCCGCGACCCCCATCCCTATTGGGATTGCAGTTCGACCGCGCTGCCGCCCCGGCTGCGGGCGCAGATCGAGATCCTGCCCGGCCTCGCCGAAGACGGGTTGGCCCATGCCGCCAAGGATATCAGCATGGCGGGCGCTGTGGGCACGGCCCTGATGCTGCTCGAATGCTCGGGCCTCGGGGCGACGATCGACGTTACCCGGATTCCCCGGCCCGAGGGCGTCGCGCTGGAGCGCTGGCTGACCGTCTTTCCCAGCTTCGGCTATGTCCTCGCCGTTCCGCCCGACCATGTCGATGCGGTGAGCGGGCGTTTCGCCGCCGCCGGCATCGCCTGCGCCGATGTCGGCGGCTGTAATGCCAGCGGTCTCGTCCGCATCGCTGACGGGCGCGAGACCGCCATGCTCTGGAATTTCGCCGACCAGCCGCTGATCGGCTGCGGCCCCGTCCCGCAGGGAGATCGAGAGGATGCCTGAAGTCTGGTTCCGCGTGCGCTGGCCCGATGGGGCGGTCGAGACCTGTTATTCGCCGTCATCGTCGATCGCCCATTATTTCGTCGCCGGCACGAGCTATCCGCTCGAGGACTTCCTCGCCCGCAGCCGCGCCGGCCTTCGCGCCGCGAGCGAGCGGGTGCGGGCGCGCCATGGCTTCCCCTGTTCGCGGGCCCTGGGCCAGCTCGCCCGCATCGAACAGGCCGCCGCCACCATCGCCGAGCCCGCCTCGGCCGTCGTCACCATCGAGACCTTGCACATCCAGGGAGAACTCCCATGACCAGCAACCATTATCCCGTCCTCGTCATCGGCGGCGGCCAGGCCGGCCTTTCCGCCTCCTATTTCCTGAAGCAGCGCGGCATCGATCATCTGGTGTTCGAGAAAAACCGCCGGGGCCACGCCTGGCGCGAGGAACGTTGGGACAATTTCTGCCTGGTCACGCCGAACTGGCAGTGCCAACTGCCGGATTTTCCCTATGCTGGCGCCGATCCCTTCGGCTTCATGAAGAAGGACGAGATCCTCGCCTATCTCGATGCCTTCATCGCCAGGACCGAGCCGCCCCTGCGTGAAGGCGTGGCGGTCACCGCCCTGCGCCAGGGGGCCGAAGGCGGCTTCGTGGTCGAGACCAGCGACGGCACCTATACCGCCGATCAGGTCATCGTCAGCGTCGGCGGCTATCACATCCCGAACATCCCCCGGGTGGCGGAACGCCTGCCGCGCGAGATCCTGCAAATTCACTCCTCGCGCTATCGCAACAGCGAGGCTTTGCCGCCGGGCGCCGTCCTCGTCGTCGGCTCCGGCCAGTCGGGCTGCCAGATCGCCGAGGATCTGAAGATCGACGGGCGCAAGGTGCATCTGTGCGTCGGCAGCGCGCCGCGCTCGCCGCGCCGCTATCGCGGGCGGGACGCCGTCGAATGGCTGCACGACATGGGCCATTACGACCTGCCGGTCGAGCGCCATCCCCTGGGCGAGAAGGTGCGCGGCAAGGCCAACCACTATCTGACCGGGCGCGGCGGCGGCCGCGAGATCGACCTGCGTCGCCACGCGCTCGAAGGCATGGTGCTGCACGGCCGCCTGCTGGATGTCGCCGATGGCGCGATGATCTTCGGCGACGATCTCGCCGCCAATCTCGATGCCGCCGACGCGACCTACAACCGGATCCGTGAAGGCATCGACGCCTATCTGGCCGAAAAGGGGATCGCGGCGCCGGAAGATCCGCCCTATGTCCCGGTCTGGCATCCGGCGCCGGGGGAGGGCGGCGGTGTGCTTGACCTTGCGGCGGCAGGAATTTCCAGCGTGATCTGGGCGACCGGCTTCCGGCCCAATTTCACCTGGGTCGAGGTCCCGGTCTTCGACGGTCGCGGCTATCCGACCCACAAGCGGGGTGTCTCGTCGGTGCCGGGGTTGTGCTTCCTCGGCCTGCCGTGGTTGCACACCTGGGGCTCGGGCCGGTTTTCCGGCATCGCCCGGGATGCGGCCTTCGTCGTTGAAAGCCTGATCGAAGGGCGCGGCGAATCAGTCTCGCCCGAGGCGCGACGGTCGGCTTGACACGCATCGCTTTTGCGCCGCACGCGGGCACTCGCGGAGGATAAAATCCCGGAAAGGAGAAAAAATTAACCCATTCCGTTGAATACTTGCGCCTGCGACGGCAATTTGCCCCAATAACATGGCTAAAATTTGGTGTATTTTCGGTAAACACTGAAAGCGGGATCGCGTGTCAACGGCGCGAGGCGGGGGTCATGAATGTCGGCAACGGATGATACCTCGAGGCTGTTTCGGGCCATGGGCCTGGAGCGCAAGGCGGGTGATTACAAGGATCTAGGGCAATTGACCCGCAACAGCCGGATCGCCGCCCTGGACGAAAGCGCCTTGCCGATGATGGCCGCGGTTGCCCGCTCCCTCGATGCCGGGCCGGCCGCTCCGTCGCGGCAGGCCCCCGTCGCCGAGGTCCCCGTCAGCGAGGTTGCCGCACCTGCTGGGCCGGTGTCGGAAGCCCTGTCGCCGCTGATGGCGTCGATGGCGCCTGTCGCCGCTCACGAGCCGGTCGCGCCGGCTTTCGAGGTCGTGCTCGTTCCCGTCGTCGCGCCCGTGGTGGTCGAGACCGTGGCGGCGCCTGCGGTCGCCACCGCCGAGCCGGTCATGGCGGCCCCGGTGGTTCATCCTCCTGTATCCGCCCCTCACCATCCGGCGGCGGTCGCGGTTTCCGCGCCGGTGAAGCCCGCCGCCGCCGATCTTTCGCGTGTGTTCGAGCGCTATGGCGGCAAGGCCGGGTCGGCCCCCGATCATTCTCCCCCCGATCCTTCGCCCAAGGGCACGCCGCTGAAACCCCTTTTCGACAGATTGCGCTGATGCCGGTTCTCGCCTTTTCATCGCCAAAGGGTGGGGTGGGGAAAACCACGCTGACCGCCAATGTCGCCGTTGCCCTGCACCAGCTGGGCTGGGGCGTCCTTGTCATTGATTTCGATGTCCAGAACAGCCTGCGGCTGCATTTCGGCATGGCCCTCGACGACGAGCGCGGCTATGTCGCCTTCGCCGACGAGCCGGAGGAATGGCCCAATCTGGCCATGCCGACGAACTCGGGCGTGTTCTTTCTGCCCTACGGCCAGGTCACCGAAGAGCAGCGGCTTCGTTTCGAGCGTCATCTGACCGATGAGCCCGATTACCTCATGCGCGGGCTTGGCTCCATCCTCGAACGTCCCGACTGGGTGGTCCTGGCCGATCTGCCGCCCGGCCCGGTGCCCGCCTTGCGCGGTCTCGATCGCATCGGGGCGACCCATGTCGCGGTTCTGCTGGCGGATGCGACGTCGCTGTCGCTGCTGCCGCTGATCGAGCGGGGCCATTTCTATGGCGCCCGGCGGCCGCTCGTCGTGCTCAACCAGGTCGATCCCCGGCGCCAGCTCAGCCGCTCGGTCACGGATTTCGTTTCCGGCCGCATTCCCGATCACCTGATCGGGGAGATTTACCGCGACGAGGCGGTGGCCGAGGCGATCGGCTGGCAGCGTTCGGTCTTCGAGCAGGCACCGGCCAGCGTCGGCGCCCGAGACATCAAGCACCTCGCCGAAGTCCTGTCCTCCCGCCTCAAGCAGGAGGCGCGGAATTCGGCACCGCTCCCGCCCGCGATCGAGGCTCATCGATGACCATCACTCAAGCCGTGCGGCGGCTGACGACCGGGGCAGGCCCGGCGCTTGAAAACCGGATGCCGCGGTGGGCGCTCTATCTCTGCGTCGTGCTGGGGATGCTGATCGCCATTCCGGTGATCGTCGCTCCTTTCGACCTTTACCAGCAGATGGTGTTCGGCGCCGTCATCTTCATCGGGGCGCTGGTCATGAACCGGTGGCGCGGCCACAACATGACCATCGCCCTCAGCGTGCTCTCCGTGCTGGTGTCGACCCGCTATCTCTACTGGCGGGTGACCGAGACCCTGAGTTTCGACCATTGGTTCGGCGCCCTGCTCGGTATCGGGCTCGTCATGGCGGAATTCTATGCCTGGGTCATCCTGCTGCTGGGCTATTTCCAGACCGCGCTACCGCTTGACCGCAAGATCGAGATCCTGCCGGATGACGTCAGCCTGTGGCCGACGGTCGACGTCTATATCCCGACCTACAATGAAGGCCTGGAGATCGTCGGCGACACCATCCTCGCGGCCGCCAATATCGATTACCCGGCCGGCAAGCTGCGGGTTCACGTCCTCGACGACGGGCGCCGCCCGGAGTTCCGGGAATTCGCGCGGAAAGTCGGCGTCAATTATATCGTCCGTCCCGACAATACCCATGCCAAGGCCGGCAATCTGAACAATGCCCTGACCGTGACGGATGGCGAACTGATCTGCGTCTTCGATGCCGATCATGTGCCGACGCGGGCCTTCCTGCAGATGACGGTTGGCGGCTTCCTGTCCGACCCCAAGCTCTCGATGGTGCAGACGCCCCACCATTTCTATTCCCCCGACCCGTTCGAGCGGAACATTCGCGGCGGCGACGCCATCCCCAACGAGGGCGATCTGTTCTACGGCCCGGTGCAGAAGGGCAATGATCTGTGGAACGCGGCGTTCTTCTGCGGCTCCTGCGCCGTCCTTCGCCGCGCCGCGCTTGAATCGGTGAACGGCTTCGCCGTCGAGACCGTGACCGAGGATGCCCATACCGCGCTGCGGATGCAGAAGCTGGGCTGGAACACCGCCTATCTCGACATTCCCCTGGCCGCCGGCCGGGCGACCGAGCGTTTCGTGCTGCATGTCGGCCAGCGGGTGCGCTGGGCGCGCGGCATGACCCAGATCCTGCGCCGCGAGAACCCTCTGTTCGGCGGCAAGCTGACCCTGGCGCAGCGGCTCTGCTATCTCAACGCCATGCTGCATTTCCAGTTCGCCCTGCCGCGGATCGTGTTCCTGACCGCGCCGGTGGCCTTCCTGCTGATGGACCAGAACATCATCGCCTCGACCGCGCCGCTCGTGCTCGCCTACGCGCTGCCGCATCTGCTGCATTCCAACATGACCAACATGCGGGTTCACGGCCGCTACCGGCTGACCTTCTGGGGCGAGCTTTACGAGACCGCCCTGTCTTTCCATCTGGTCTGGCCGGTGCTCGCGGCGATGGTCAATCCGAAGCTGGGCAAATTCAACGTGACGGAAAAGGGTGGCCTGCTGGAGCGCGACTACTTCGATTTCCGCATCGCCCGCTTTCACCTGCTGACGCTGGCGCTGGTCACCATCGCGTTGATCGTCGGCTGCTATCGGCTGGTTTACGACTGGCCCGACGCTGACATGAGGGGCGTGTTGCTGATGAATGTCGCATGGTCGCTTTTCAATGGCCTGATCCTGACCGCGGCCATCGCCGCCGCGCGTGAAACACGCCAGATCCGCAAGACGATCCGGCTGCCGATCAGACTGCCGGCGACGGTCTTCACCGACAATGGCCATGCGTTCTGCGCCCAGACCCTCAACCTCTCGACCGGCGGGGCGATGATCCGCCTGCCCGAGGGCATGGTGGTCGATGCCGATGCCATCGACGCGCTGGAGCTTCCGGTCGGGGACCGGGCCGAAGTCTTTCCGGTCAAGGGTATCGCCCTCGAAGGGGGCATGTTGCGCACGAGTTTCGAGGAGATGCCGGTGAATCTGTACCGGATGCTGGTGGGGGTTGTTTTCGGCCGCGCGGACGCCTGGGTTGTGCGCCGCCCGCCGCCCTCGGACAAGCCGAGCACGGCATTGTTCAGCCTGATGAAGGCGACCTGGGGGCTGTTCATTCCGCGCCATTCGAAACCGCCGGCGGGTGCCGCCGGCCGGGCCCATGT
>NZ_JBAQRT010000213.1:0-4278 GCF_049306435.1 Zavarzinia sp. | reverse complement strand
GGCCTGCACCGCCAGCCGTCCCGCGACCTGCGACATGGGCGCGAGCAGGGGCAGGCCGCCGCCCGCGTCGGTCACCGTCTCATAGGCGATGCAGACGGCGCCGCTGGCGACCAGGTCCTTCGTCTGTTCCGGGTCGGGCGCGAGGTGGAGGTAGGTGAAGAGGATCTGGCCCGGGCGCAGCATCGCCCGCTCCGCGCTCTGCGGCTCCTTCACCTTCACGATCATGTCGGCCGTGGCGAAGATCGGGGCGGGGGTCGCCGCGATCTCGGCGCCGGCGGCGCGATAATCGTCGTCGCTCGCCCCGATGCCGATGCCGGCGCCGGTCTCCACCGTCACCTGATGGCCATGAGCGGTGAATTCCTGAACGCTGCCGGGCACGAGACCGACACGGAATTCGTTGTTCTTGATTTCCCGGGGGACACCGATCCGCATCCGCGTTGCTCCGCCTGCTGTGTCGATCGCGACATTCTACGGCGCAAGGGCTGCAATGTGCGTGCAATGCTTGCGCAAGCCAGCGGAAGACATGCACAGTTTCGTCGTTGTTTTGCCCTTTGGCGATGGAATCGCGCGCATGGCCGAACTGGACCGCATGGATCTGGCGATCCTCGATGCCTTGCGCCGCGACGGCCGGGTAACGGCGACCGACCTCGGCGCCCGCATCGGCCTCTCCGCCTCGGCCTGTTCCCGGCGCCTGCGCCGGCTGGAGGAGGAGGGCGTGATCCTCGGTTACGGCGCCCAGATCAACGAGGCGGCGCTGGGCCGGGGCCTGTCGGCCATCGTCTTCGTCACCCTGCGCAGCCAGACCGAGGAAAGCCTGTCCGCCTTCGAGAAGGCGGTGCGGACCTGCGCCAATGTGGCCGAGGGGTTTCTGCTGTCCGGGCAATATGACTATGCCCTGCGCGTCGTCGCCCGCGATGTCGCCGACTACGAACGCATCCACAAGGAACAGCTCTCGCGCCTGCCCCATGTCGACCGGATGCAATCGAATTTCGCCCTGCGCAAGGTGGCGGGCTGAGGGGATTGATCCTCGTCAATGCGATATTGCCCATCCATGGGAAAAGTTGACACAGGCGTCACCTTCTGGCGCCATGGTGGCAGGCGCCAGTCATAGGCGCCGCTCATAACAAACGGGAGGGCCATCTCATGGCTTTGGCAGCACGTGTTCCGGCGCCGGAAAGCGCCGCGGCGGAGCATTTCGACGTCGTCATCGTGGGCGCGGGGATCTCGGGGGTAGGCGGCGCCTATCACCTGAAGCAGCAATGCCCCGGCACCAGCTTCGTCGTCCTCGAGACGAAGGACACTTTCGGCGGCACCTGGGTCACCCATAAGTACCCCGGCATCCGCTCGGACAGCGATCTCTATACTTTCGGTTATCGCTTCAAGCCCTGGACCGGCGCCCCCATCGCGACGGCGGCCGAAATCCTGACCTACATGGGCGAGGTGATCGAGGATAATGCCCTCGACCAGCACATCCGCTATGGCCACAAGATCGAAGCCGCGTCCTGGTCGGGCGAGGATGCGCTGTGGACCCTGAGCGTGCGCCGCGCCGACACGGGCGAGACCTTCCAGATCACGACGAATTTCCTCTGGATGTGCCAGGGCTATTACAATCACGACAAGGGTTACACGCCGGAATGGCCGGGCATGGCATCTTACAAGGGCCAGATCATCCATCCCCAGACCTGGCCGCGGGATCTCGACTACAAGGGCAAGAATGTCCTCGTCATCGGCTCGGGCGCGACGGCGGCGACGCTGGTTCCGGCCATTGCCGGTGATTGCGCGCATGTAACCCTTTTGCAGCGCTCGCCGACCTATTTCATCCCGGCGCAGAACATCAACGAACTCGCCGACATGCTGCGCGCCCTCGAGGTGGACGAGACCTGGATCCACGAGATCACCCGGCGCAAGGTCCTGCATGACCAGGCCGAATTCACCCGCCGCGCGATGGAGGAATCCGAGGCGGTGACGCAGGAGTTGCTGGCCGGCGTCCGCGCCTTCCTCGACGAGGATACGGTGGTCCGCCACTTCACGCCGCGCTACCGGCCGTGGCGCCAGCGCATCGCCTTCGTGCCCGATGGCGACCTGTTCCAGGGCGTCGCCAGCGGCAAGGCCTCCGTCGTCACCGACGAGATCGAGAGTTTCACCGAAAAGGGCGTGCGCCTGAAATCGGGTCAGGCGATCGAGGCCGACATCATCGTGACCGCGACCGGTTTCAACCTGAATGTCCTCGGCGACATCGCCTTCACCATCGACGACAAGCCGCTCGAATTCTCCAACACCGTCACCTATCGCGGCATGATGTTCACCGGCGTGCCCAACCTGGTCTGGGTCTTCGGCTATTTCCGCGCCAGCTGGACCCTGCGCGCCGACATGGTCGGCGATTTCGTCTGCCGCCTGCTGAACCACATGAAGGCGAAGGGCGCCAGCCGCGTCGAGGTCCGGCTGCGGCCCGAAGACAAGGACATGCCCCTGCTGCCCTTCATCGACGAGGAGAATTTCAATCCGGGCTATCTGCTGCGCGGCATGCATCTGCTGCCGAAACGCGGCGACAAGCCGGAATGGCAGCACACCCAGGATTACTGGCGCGAACGCAAGGAGTTGCCGGCGATCGACTTGGACGATCCGGCCTTCGTCTACGGCTGAGGGGCGCTCAATCCGGGTCGAGGTTCCGGCCTTCGCCGGAGAGACGAGTGTGAAGCTCTGAGCTTCCAAGGCGTCATCCCGGCGAAGGCCGGGATCTCGATCCGGAAGAGGCTCTTTCGGTTACACCAGCGCGGGCGCGAGGCGGAGCGCGTCGATATCGGGCGGGGGCAGGGCGAAATCCGCCTCGCCCGCGATCGCGGCTTCGAGCGCGAGGGCGATTTCCAGCACCTTGCGGTCGCTGCCCGAGGGGCCGACGACCTGCAGGCCGAAGGGCAGGCCTTGCGCGTCCTGACCGCAGGGGATGGCGCAGACCACCCCTTGCGCCATGGTGATGCCCCAGGTCAGGGCCAGCCAGGTCATATAGGTGGTCATGGTCCTGCCCTCGACCGCCGCCGGATACCACAGCTGGTGGGGGAAGGCGGGGACAGACGTGGCGGGGCAGATCAGCACGTCGAAATCGCGGAAGAAGCGGTTGAAGGCGCGGTAATGCCGCGTCTGTTTCGCGAAGGCGCGGGCGATCCGCTCGACATCCAGCGAAAGGCCGCGCTCCGTATTGTCCCGCGTGTTGGGGCCGAGGCGATCCGGCGTCGCCTTCAGAACGGCACCATAGCTGGAGACCATGAACAGGCCGCGCAGGGTCTCGAACACCTCCTCGGCGTCCTGCATGGGCGGGGCGGCTTCGCTGCTTTCCGCGAAACGCGGGGCGAGGCGGGCGATCCGCTGGCGGAACGTGCCGCGTATCCCGGGATCGACGGCGGCGAAGCCGAGATCGCCCGAAAAGGCGAGGCGAAGGCGCGACAGGTCGGCGGGCCGCAGGGGCGCGACCAGCGCGGGATCGACAGGCTTCGAGAAGGGATCGGCCGGGTCGTGGAAGACCATGGCGGTCAGCAGCAGATGGGCGTCGGCGACGTTTCGCGCCATCGGCCCTTCGACCGGGAAGGGCGACAGGCCGACGACGCGGGTCTCCTCCGGGATGAGGCCGGCGCTGGGCCGGAAGCCGACGACGCCGCAAAAGGCCGCGGGTGTGCGCAGGCTGCCGCCGAAGTCGGAGCCGGTCGCCAGCGGCACCATGCCGGTCGCGAGCGAAACCGCCGCCCCGCCGGAAGAGCCGCCGCAGGTCAACTGGGGATCATAGGGGTTACCCGTCGGGCCGAAGACGTCGTTGCGTGTATTGCCGCCCGAGCCATATTCCGGCGTGTTGGTCTTGCCGATCACGATGCCGCCCGCCGCCCGGATAGCGGCGACGACACCTTCATCCTCGGCCGGGATATGACGGGCGTAGAGCACGCTGCCCCAGGTGGTGGGGATGCCCCTGGTCGCGTTCAGGTCCTTGATCGCCACGGGCAGGCCGTGCAGCGGGCCGTTGTCGTCGCCGATGCCGGCTTCGGCCTGCCGGGCCGCCGCCCGCGCTTCGTCGAAGGCGCGGGTGACCATGGCGTTCACCGCGTGATCGACCGCCTCGATCCGCTCGATCGAGGCTTCCAGCAGCTCGACCGGCGAGACCTCGCGCCGCCCGATCAGGCGGCGGAGATCCGTGGCCGAGAGGCGGCAGAGGTCGGCCATTCAGCCCTCAGGCGTGTTTTTTCTTGAACTTGCGCGGCGGGGCGCCGGCTTCGCGCGGGGGCGGGGCGCCGC
>NZ_JBAQRT010000212.1:0-33078 GCF_049306435.1 Zavarzinia sp. | reverse complement strand
CCGCCGCCCCGCCCGCCGCCGATGCCGACTGGCCCGCCGGTTGCCCCGCCCCCGGCAACTGCCCGGCCAGCGCCGCCGATGGCAAGTCGGAGAAGGAGCGTCTGGTCGAGGCCATGGAAACCGCTGGCTGGGTGCAGGCCAAGGCCGCCCGCCTGATGGGCCTCACCCCCCGCCAGATGGGCTATGCCCTGCGCAAGCACGACATTCCGATCAAGAAATTCTGATGCGACACCCCCGACGTTTTGTCGGGGGTGCGACACGGCGGGCCGACAAAACGTCGCCCTCCTGACGGCGGCTTTGCCCCGCCGCAAGTGATCACCCAAACAAATCAATAACTTGTCCCCTTGGCACGCCGCTTGCGAAGGGAACGGGTGGGGATCTCTTGCGACGGAGGAAGAGCGTGGCACAGTTGATACCGCTCGGCAGCCTGGGGGCGCCGACATCGGCCGAATCCATGCGTGAAGCCCTCGAGGGGGGTGGATGCTCATCCTCGTCCTGCGGCTCGTCGGAGGGTGCCGGCGACCTGCCGCCCGAGGTCTGGGACCGCATCAAGGACCATCCCTGTTACTCGGAAGAGGCTCATCACTATTTCGCCCGGATGCATGTCGCGGTCGCACCCGCCTGCAACATCCAGTGCAACTACTGCAATCGCAAATATGATTGCGCCAACGAAAGCCGGCCCGGCGTCGTTTCCGAAAAACTGACCCCCGAACAGGCCCTGCGCAAGGTGATCGCGGTCGCCAACGAAGTGCCGCAGTTCTCGGTCCTCGGCATCGCGGGTCCCGGTGACTCGGCCTACGACTGGCGGAAGACGAAGGCCACTTTCGAGCTGGTGTCGCGGGTGATCCCGGACGTGAAACTGTGCCTGTCGTCCAACGGCCTCGCCCTGCCCGATCATGTCGACGAAATCGCCGGCATGAACATCGACCATGTGACCCTGACCATCAACATGGTCGACCCCGAGGTCGGCACCAGGATCTATCCCTGGATCTTCCACCGCGGCAAACGCTGGACCGGGCTGGACGCCGCCAAGATCCTGCACGAGCGGCAGATGGAGAGCCTCGACCTCCTGAAGGCTCGGGACATCCTGGTCAAGGTGAACTCGGTCATGATCCCGGGCATCAACGACCAGCATCTGATCGAGGTGAACAAGGTGGTGAAGGGCAAGGGCGCCTTCCTGCACAATATCATGCCCCTTATTTCCGATCCCGCCCATGGCACGCATTTCGGCCTGACCGGCCAGCGCGGGCCGACGGCGATGGAACTGAAGGCATTGCAGGACAAGCTGGAGGACGGCACCAAGCTGATGCGCCATTGCCGCCAGTGCCGGGCCGATGCCGTCGGCCTCCTCGGCGAGGACCGGGGCCAGGAATTCAACCTCGACCTCCTGCCGGAAGAGGTCGCCTACGATCCCAGCCAGCGCGAGACCTACCGCGAGATCGTCGCGGTCGAGCGCGGCGAGCATGTCGCGGTGCGGAAAGCCGCCAGCGCCGAGGTCTCGGGCCTGAAGGCCGGCGCCTCCGTCCTGGTCGCGGTCGCGACAAGGGGCGGCGGCCGCATCAACCAGCACTTCGGCCATGCCACCGAATTCCAGGTCTACGAAGCCTCGGCCAAGGGCGTCGCCTTCATCGGCCATCGCAAGGTCGAGCAATATTGCGAAGGCGGCTGGGGCGAGGATGCGACGCTGGACGGCGTCATCGCCGCCCTCGCCGGCATCGATGTCGTGCTCTGCGCCAAGATCGGCGATTGCCCGAAAGACAGCCTGACCGCCGCCGGCATCGAGGCGACCGACGAACACGCCTTCGACTGGATCGAGGCCGGCATCGCCGCCTGGTATGCGGCGCGTCACAGCCCGGCCGAACAGCTTCTCACCGCCTGACCCCCGACACGAAAGGATCGCCATCATGGCCTACAAGATCATCACCTCCCAATGCACCGGTTGCTCGGCCTGCGAATTCGAATGCCCCAACGCGGCGATCCGCATGAAGGGCGACATCTTCGTGATCGACCCCAAGAAATGCACCGAATGCGAAGGGCAGTTCGACGCCCCGCAATGCGCGGCCGTCTGCCCGGTGCCGAAAACCTGCGTTCCGGCCTGAGGAAGGTCCCCCGGTGCCGGCGATGGAGCTGACGGGCGAAGCCCTCGACTGGCTGGGCCGGCCGGTCTCCTGCCGGTCGTGCCCGCATGAGGCGATGCACCGCGACGGCCGCTGCCGCAAGGGCAAGACCTGCGTCCGCGACCGCCGCGCCCGCCGGGTGGAGCGTTTCTTCATCGATCACCCGGAATTGTCCGGCCAGTATCTCGACCATCCCTATTTCGAGGTGCGGGCGATCGCGGCCAAATATGTCGACCTGTTCCATCTGCCGGCGCTGCTGGCCGACCCGGAACCGGAGGTGCGGGCGATGGCCGCGCTGCGCCTGCCGGCCAGCCGCGTCGCCGCCCTTGCCCATGATCCCGACAGGCGCGTGCGCATCGCCGTCGCCAGCCGCCTCTCGGGCAAGGCCCTGCTCGACATGCTGGCGGACGAGGATTACTACGTCCGCCTCGTCACAGTGCGCCGCCTGCCCCCGGAATTGCTGCCCGCCGCCATGGCGGACGAGGAGCCGGAAGTGCGCCGCTGGGTCGCCCGCCGCCTGCCCGGCAACCGCCTGATCGACATGGCCTTCGATACCGACCCGCTGGTCCGCCAGGAAGTCGCCGAGCGGCTGGAGCCGAGGCGCCTCGCCCTTTTCGCCGATGACGCCGACCTTCGCGTCCGCTTTACCGCCGCCGAGCGCATCCCGGTCGAGGGATTGATCGGCTTTCTCGGCGATGCCGATCCGCTGATCCGCGAAACCGTCACGCGGCGCCTCGCCGCCCGGGAGGAATGATCATGGGCCTTGGCCGCGAAGAAGAAATCGAAACCCGGGGGCCGCCGGCCTTCCGGCCGGGCACCAAGGTGCGGGCAACCCGTTACGTGAAGAACGACGGCACCTTCGCCGGTCGCGACGTCGGCGACATATTGGTCCGCAAGGGCGATGAAGGTTACATCCGCGATGTCGGCATGTTCCTGCAGCGTTACTACATCTACGCGGTCGAATTCATCGACCGGGGCATCGTCGTCGGTATGCGCCGGCGCGAGCTGATTTCCCTCGACGATCTGCCAAAGGAAGGCCACGGCCGATGAAAGTGATGATCCGCAGGGCCGCCACGGGCCTGTCCATCTATGTCCCCAAGAAGGACCTCGAGGAAAGCGTGACCGAGACCGAGCATGAATCCCTGTGGGGCGGCTGGGTGCGCCTTGGCAACGGCTGGGTACTGGACCTGCCCGAGATGGCGGCGGACACCCGCCTGCCGATCACCGTCAACGCCCGGAAGCGCGGCGGGGAGGATTGAGCCATGAACGCCGCCGCCCCCGCCCTGCACCTGGCCGATCCCGCCACCGTGCTGCCCGCCATCCGCAAATGCCTTGCCGAGGAGCGGCTGGTGCCCTTTCTCGGCGCCGGCGTCGCCGCCCTGTCGGCCCCCGCCATTCCGACCGATTACGAGGCCCTGGCCGCCGCCCTCGGCAAGCGCGTCGCCCTGCCGAAACGCGCCCGGGGCAACCCCTGGGCCGCCGCGCAATATATCGAGAGCAGCCGCCATCGCTCCACCCTCGACAGTCTGCTGCGCGAGATCTTCGCCGCGCCGGTCGAACCCGGGCCGCTGCACCACTTCCTCGCCGGCCTGCATCTGCCGCTGATCGTCGATGCCTGGTATGACGGCGCCATGCGTGGCGCCATGGACGGCGTCCTCGACTGGGGCGAGATCCAGGGCATCACACGGGCGGCCATCGGCGAGGACCGCTGGTTCCGCGCCTATGACCGCAAGGGCGCCGAGACACCGACGGTCAACGCCGGGGGCTGGGCCACCCTTCTCTACAAGCCGCACGGCTCGGTCACGCCCGTTGGCAATTTCCTGCTGGCCGACAGCGATTATGTCGAAGTCCTGACCGAAATCGACATCCAGAACCCGATCCCCGACGCCGTGCGCCTGCGCCGTCAGGGTCGCGGCTTCCTGTTTCTCGGTTGCCGCTTCCACGACCAGCTGCTGCGCACCTATGCCCGCCAGATCATGAAGCGCAGTCGTGGCCCCCATTTCGCCGTCATGGGCGATGCCGACCTGACGAAGAACGAAATCCGCTTCCTGCGCGGTCAGGGCATCATCCCGATCGCGGGCGGCCTGGCCGAATTCGTGACCCAACTCGTCGCCTGAGTTCATCTCCAGTCACGAGACGGAAATCCCGGCCGCGATGCCGGGATTTCGCGTTTCCGGCGCCCCGACACCCCCTCACCCCATCCCTCTCCCCCAAGGGGGCGAGGGGGCCCATCTCGTCTCGGTCCGCCCCCTCGCCCCGCCTGCGGGGAGAGGGATGGGGTGAGGGGCGGCGCGCCCATTCCCGAAACCACATGCATTACGGCACCTATTCCCGACCGACCGACAGGCCTGTCGGATTTTGTCGGGGTTGCAACAGCGGTGTCGGGCCCGACAAAGAGCCGCCGCAAGAACACAACCCATTGTTATTACTGTAACTTCCTGCCCACGCCGCAATTGGCACGGCCTTTGCGAAGCAAGTGATGCGAGGCGAGATGCCCGCATGATCATTCCCGAACGAGACAGGATACGAACATGAGCGCACTTCGTCAGATCGCGTTCTACGGGAAGGGGGGCATCGGCAAGTCCACCACTTCCCAGAACACCCTCGCCGCGCTGGTCGAGATGGGTCAGAAGATCCTCATCGTCGGCTGCGACCCCAAGGCGGACTCGACCCGCCTCATCCTGAACGCCAAGGCGCAGGATACCGTCCTGTCGCTCGCCGCTGAGGCTGGCTCCGTCGAGGACCTCGAACTCGAGGACGTCCTCAAGATGGGCTACAAGGGCATCAAATGCGTCGAATCCGGCGGCCCGGAGCCGGGCGTCGGCTGCGCCGGCCGCGGCGTCATCACCTCGATCAACTTCCTCGAGGAAAACGGCGCCTATGACGATGTTGATTACGTCTCCTACGACGTGCTCGGCGACGTGGTCTGCGGCGGCTTCGCCATGCCGATCCGCGAGAACAAGGCGCAGGAAATCTACATCGTCATGTCGGGCGAGATGATGGCGCTTTATGCCGCCAACAATATCGCCAAGGGCATCCTGAAATACGCCCATTCCGGCGGCGTGCGCCTCGGCGGGCTGATCTGCAACGAGCGCCAGACCGACCGCGAGCTGGACCTCGCCGAAGCCCTGGCCAAGCGCCTGAACTCCAAGCTGATCCACTTCGTGCCGCGCGACAACATCGTGCAGCACGCGGAGCTGCGTCGCCAGACGGTGATCCAGTATGCCCCGGACAGCCAGCAGGCCGCCGAATACCGCCAGCTCGCCCAGAAGATCCATGTCAACTCGGGCCTGGGCACTGTGCCCACCCCGATCACCATGGAAGAGCTGGAGGACATGCTTCTCGACTTCGGCATCATGAAGACCGAGGAGCAGGCGCTGGCCGAACTCGCGGCCCGGGAAGCGGCCAAGCAGGCCGCCGCGGCCGCCCAGTAACCAGTGACATCCCCGGCCGCCAGCAGGTGGCCGGGGGCACGATCCGGCACCAAGGAGGGCATCATGAGCCTCGATTATGAAAACGATTCGGAATTCCATGCCCGCCTCATCGAGGAGGTGCTGGAAGCCTACCCCGACAAATCCCGCAAGCGCCGCGCCAAGCACCTCTCGGTCGCCAAGACCACCGAGGGTGAAGAGGCCGCCGAGCCGCTGACGGAATGCGACGTCAAATCGAACATCAAGTCGGTCCCCGGCGTGATGACCATCCGCGGCTGCGCCTATGCGGGTTCCAAGGGCGTGGTCTGGGGCCCGGTGAAGGACATGGTCCATATCAGCCACGGGCCTGTCGGCTGCGGCCAGTATTCCTGGTCCCAGCGCCGCAACTACTATATCGGCAAGACCGGCGTCGACACTTTCGTCACCATGCAGTTCACCTCCGATTTCCAGGAGAAGGACATCGTCTTCGGCGGCGACAAGAAGCTGGAGAAGATCATCGACGAGATCGACGGCCTGTTCCCGCTGGCCAAGGGCATCTCGATCCAGTCGGAATGCCCGATCGGCCTGATCGGTGACGATATCGAGGCGGTCTCGCGCAAGAAGAACAAGGAAACCGGCAAGACCATCGTGCCCGTGCGCTGCGAAGGTTTCCGCGGCGTTTCCCAGTCCCTCGGCCATCATATCGCCAATGACGCGATCCGCGACTGGGTCTTCGACAAGAAGGAGATCGAGTTCGAGGCCGGCCCCTATGACGTCAATGTCATCGGCGATTACAACATCGGCGGCGATGCCTGGGCCTCGCGCATCCTCCTGGAGGAAATGGGTCTGCGCGTCGTCGGCAACTGGTCGGGCGACGCCACCCTCGCCGAGATGGAGCGCGCGCCCAAGGCCAGGCTGAACCTCATCCATTGCTACCGCTCGATGAACTACATCTGCCGGCACATGGAAGAGAAATATAACATTCCGTGGGTCGAATATAACTTCTTCGGTCCCTCGCAGATCGCCGCCTCGCTGCGCACCATCGCCGCGCAGTTCGACGAGACGATCAAGGAAAACGCCGAGAAGGTCATCGCCAAGTACCAGCCCCTGGTCGATGCCGTGATCGCCAAGTATCGCCCGCGCCTCGAAGGCAAGTCGGTCATGCTCTATGTCGGCGGCCTGCGCCCCCGGCATGTCATCACCGCCTACGAGGACCTCGGCATGCAGATCGCCGGCACAGGCTATGAATTCGGCCATGGCGACGACTACAAGCGTACTGGTCACTACGTCAAGGACGGCACCCTGATCTATGACGACGTGACCGGCTACGAGCTCGAGAAGTTCATCGAGAACATCCGCCCGGATCTCGTCGGCTCGGGCATCAAGGAAAAATACCCGGTGCAGAAGATGGGCATCCCGTTCCGCCAGATGCACTCGTGGGATTACTCCGGCCCCTATCACGGCTATGACGGCTTCGCCATCTTCGCCCGCGACATGGATCTCGCCATCAACAACCCCGTGTGGGGCCTGTTCAAGGCCCCCTGGACCAAGGCCGCCTGAACAGGAAGACGCGGGGCGTGTCCTCGGGCCGCCCCGCCCCCTCGACTAGACAAGGATCTGACCCATGCCCCAGTCCGCTGAAAAGGTGCTCGACCACGCACCGCTGTTCCGCGAACCCGAATATCGGGAAATGCTCGCGAAGAAGAAGGCCCTGTTCGAGAACATGCCGGCGGACGACGTCGTGCAGAAGACCGCGGACTGGACCAAGTCGTGGGAATATCGCGAGAAGAATTTCGCCCGCGAAGCCCTGACCGTGAATCCGGCCAAGGCCTGCCAGCCGCTGGGCGCGGTTTTCGTCGCCGCCGGCTTCGAGAAGACCATGAGCTTCGTCCATGGCTCGCAGGGCTGCGTCGCCTATTACCGCTCGCACCTGTCGCGTCACTTCAAGGAACCCTGCGCGGCGGTTTCCTCGTCGATGACGGAAGACGCGGCGGTGTTCGGCGGCCTGAACAACATGATCGACGGCCTCGCCAATACCTATGCGCTCTATGACCCGAAGATGATCGCGGTCTCGACCACCTGCATGGCGGAAGTGATCGGCGACGATCTGCAGTCCTTCATCCAGAATGCCAAGGACAAGGGCTCGGTCCCGGCCGACTTCGACGTTCCCTACGCCCATACCCCGGCCTTCGTCGGCAGCCATGTCACCGGCTACGACAACATGCTGAAGGGCATCCTGGAGCATTTCTGGAAGGGCAAGGAGCGCAGCCCCGGCACTTCGATCAACATCGTGCCCGGCTTCGACGGTTTCGCCGTCGGCAACAACCGCGAACTGAAGCGGATGCTGGACCTGATGGGTGTCGAATACACCATCCTGTCCGATGTCGCCGACCAGTTCGACACCCCATCGGACGGCGAATACCGCATGTATGACGGCGGCACCACGATCGAGGCGGCCAAGGCAGCCCTGAACGCCAAGGCCACCCTGTCGATGCAGGAATATTGCGGGACCAAGTCCCTCGACTATGCCGCCAGCTTCGGGCAGGAAACCGCCTCGTTCCACTATCCGATGGGCATCAGCGGCACCGACGAATTCCTGATGAAGGTATCGGAAGTGACCGGCAAGGCGATCCCGGACGCGCTGACCCGCGAGCGCGGCCGCCTGATCGATGCCCTGGCCGACAGCCAGGCCTGGCTGCATGGCAAGACCTATGCGATCTATGGCGATCCCGACTTCGTCTACGCCATGGCCCGCTTCATCCTGGAAACGGGTGGCGAGCCCAAGCATTGCCTCGCCACCAATGGCACCAAGGCCTGGGAAGCCCAGATGGCGGCGCTTTTCGCGAGCAGCCCTTACGGCGCCGGCTGCACCGCCTGGGGCGGCAAGGATCTGTGGCACCTGCGTTCGCTGATGGCGACGGAGCCCGTGGACCTGATGATCGGCAATTCCTACGGCAAGTATCTGGAACGCGACCTGGACACGCCGCTGATCCGGCTCGCCTTCCCGATCTTCGACCGCCACCACCATCACCGCTTCCCGCTCTGGGGTTATCAGGGCGGCCTGCGGGTCCTCGTCACGCTGCTCGACAAGATTTTCGACAAGCTGGACGGCGAGACCATCGAAGCCGGCGTCACCGATTATTCCTTCGATCTGACGCGGTAACACGCAGCGTCATCCCGGCCGTCGCCGGGATGACGCGAACGGTGGGGTCAACGGACAAGGAGCAGGATCATGAGCGACGCCTTGAAAGCGAAGATCGCCGATGTCTTCAACGAGCCGGGCTGCGACAAGAATGCCGCCAAGGACGCGAAGGCGAAGAAAAAGGGCTGCTCCAAGCCGTTGACCCCCGGCGCGGCCGCCGGCGGCTGCGCCTTCGACGGCGCCAAGATCGCCCTGCAGCCGATCACCGATGTCGTCCACCTGATCCATGGCCCCCTCGCCTGCGAGGGCAATTCCTGGGACAACCGGAATTCCGCCTCCTCGGGGCAGAAGACCTATCGCATCTCCTTCACCACCGATCTCTCGGAACTCGACATCGTCATGGGCAATGGCGAGAAGCGCCTGTACCGCGCGATCAAGGATGCCATCGCGCGATACGCGCCGCCCGCCGTCTTCGTCTATCAGACCTGCGTGCCGGCGACGATCGGCGACGATATCGACGCCGTCTGCCGCCACGCGACCGAGAAATTCGGCACGCCCTGCATTCCCGTGAACGCGCCCGGCTTCGCCGGCTCCAAGAACCTCGGCAACAAGCTGGCGGGCGAGGCGCTGCTCGATCACGTCATCGGCACGCGGGAGCCGGAATTCACCACGCCCTATGACATCAACATCATCGGCGAATATAATCTCTCGGGCGAATTGTGGCAGATCAAGCCGCTGTTCGAGGCGCTGGGCATCCGCGTCCTGTCCTGCCTGTCGGGCGATGGACGTTACCAGGAGATCGCCACCGCCCACCGCGCCCGGGTCAACCTGATGGTCTGTTCCACCGCGCTGATCAATGTCGCGCGGAAGATGGAGGAGCGCTGGGGCATTCCCTATTTCGAATGTTCCTTCTACGGCATTTCCGACATGAGCGAGACCCTGCGCACCACCGCCCGTCTTCTGGTGGAACGCGGCGCGCCCGCCGACCTGATCGAGCGTACCGAGTCCCTGATCGCCCGCGAGGAAGCCCATGCCTGGTCCCGCATCGCGCCCTGGCGGGACGAGCTGAAGGGCAAGCGCGTGATGCTCTATACCGGCGGCGTGAAATCCTGGTCGATCGTCGCCGCGCTCCAGGAAATCGGCATGGAGATCGTCTATACCTCGGTCCGCAAATCGACCGAGGAGGACAAGGAGCGGGTCAAGGCCATCATGGAAGACCCCCATATGGTCGAAAGCGTGCCCCCCCGGGAAATGTACGCGCAGCTGAAGCGCGGTGACGCCGACATCCTGCTGTCCGGCGGCAAGAGCCAGTTCGTCGCCCTGAAGGCCAAGGTGCCCTGGCTCGACATCAACCAGGAGCGGCATCACGCCTTCGGCGGCTACGACGGCATGGTCACCCTCGTCCGGGAACTGGCCAAGTCGCTGCACAACCCGGTGTGGCGCGACATCAACCGGCCGGCGCCCTGGGACCTGCCGAACAGCGCCTTCCCCTTCGCCGAAATCGAAGCCCAGCGGGCGTGAGGGAGGACGACATGGCGACGATCCGCGTTCCGAAGAAGAACCTGTCGGTCAATCCGCTGAAATCCTCCGCCCCCATGGGCGCGGCCCTCGCCTATCTCGGCGTCGACGGCGCCGTGCCGCTGTTCCACGGCAGTCAGGGCTGCACCTCCTTCGCGCTCACCCTCGCGGTGCGGCACTTCAAGGAAGACATGCCGCTGCAGACGACGGCGATCGACGAAGTCTCGACCGTGCTCGGCGGCGCCGATCACCTTGAAGAAGCGCTGATCAACCTGACCAAGCGCATGAAGCCGAAATTCGTCGGCATCGCGACGACCGCCCTCGTGGAGACAAGGGGCGAGGATTTCGTCGGCGACCTTCAAGGCATCCTCGCCCGGCGCGAGGAGCTGGCGGAGACGAAGATCGTCCTCGCCTCCACCCCCGATTTCGCGGGCGCGCTGGAGGACGGCTGGTCGAAGGCGGTCACCGCCATGATCGAGGGGCTGGTGATCCCGGGCGACCGGCGGGACAACCCCTTGCGGCAGATCAACGTGCTGCCCGGCGTTCACCTGACCTCGGCCGATATCGAGGAATTGCGGGAGTTGATCGCCGCCTTCGGCTTCACCGCGGTCGTGCTGCCCGATGTTTCCGGCTCGCTCGACGGCCATGTGAACGATAC
The DNA here is from genome assembly GCF_049306435.1 of Zavarzinia sp. Lineage (NCBI taxonomy): Bacteria > Pseudomonadati > Pseudomonadota > Alphaproteobacteria > Rhodospirillales > Zavarziniaceae > Zavarzinia > Zavarzinia sp. Next base: position 22,233 of record NZ_JBAQRT010000212.1, on the reverse strand, counting down.
CTATTCCGGGCCGACCAGCGGCGGCACCAAGCTGGGCGACATCGCCGAGATGGGCCGGGCCCTGCACACGATCGCCATCGGTCATCACATGCGCGCGCCCGCCGAAGCGCTGCAGGGCCTGACAGGGGTGCCGACCACGCTGTTCGCCAGCCTGACCGGCCTTGCCCCCACCGACAGCCTGATCACGCTTCTGTCGCATCTTTCGGGCCAGCCGGTGCCGGCGAGCGTGAAACGGCGGCGGTCGCAGCTGATCGATGTGATGCTGGACGGCCATTTCCATTTCGGCGACCGGCGCATCGCGATCGCCGCCGACCCGGATCTTCTGCACAGCCTCGCCATGGTCTTCGGCGGCCTGGGCTCGGAAGTGGTCGTCGCCGTCGCCTCGACCAGCAATTCCCCGGCCCTCGCCGATATTCCGTGCGACGAGGTGATCATCGGCGATCTGGCCGATTTCGAGGAAGCGGCGGCAGCGAACGGGGCTGAGCTTCTGGTCACCCATGCCCATGGCCGCCAGGCGGCGGAGCGGCTGGGATTGCCGCATTACCGTGCCGGCTTTCCAATCTTCGACCGGCTGGGGGCGCAGCATCGCTGCACCATCCTTTATCGCGGCACCCGCGACCTGATCATCGAGATCGCCAATCTCTTCATCGCCGCGCGGCCCGAAAAGCGCCCGGCGGATTTCGCCGATGTGCTGGCGCCCATGCCGGCATCGCACCAGGGGGAAATGTCCCATGCGCCGACTGCAACTTGTTGAGACCGAAGCCGTGCCGGTAGCGGACAGCGTGCCGCGCCTGCGCATCGCCATCGCGACCCAGGACATGAAGGCGCTGAACGCCCATTTCGGCTCGGCGAAGAAATTCGCGGTCTATGACGTGACCCCGCACGAGAGCCGTTTCGTCGAGGCGGTCGAATTCGGCACCGTCTCGGACGAATCCGGCAAGCACCGGAACGAGGGCGACGACCGCATCGGCCCCAAGGTCGACGCCCTGCGCGGCTGCAACCTGCTGTTCTGCCTCGCCATCGGCGGACCGTCGGCGGTCAAGGTGGTGAACGCCCGCATCCACCCGGTGAAACTGTCGGCGCCCGAGCCGATCGAGACGGTGATCACCAAGGTCCAGACCATGATGGCCGGCAATCCGCCGCCCTGGCTGCGCAAGGTGATGATGGCGCAGCAGGAACGCTCCATGGATTTCCTGGACGAGGAGGAATGAGCATGACCGCCCTTGCCGCGACCGACAGCACCGATGCCTTCGACAGCCCCTTCCTCCAGAGCCTGGTCAGCCTGATCCGGGCCGAGGATAGTTACGGCGCCTGGGAAAAGCGCAGCGATGCCCGCCTCCTGGAGGATTTCATCGTGACGCGAGCCGAGAAGCGGGCGATGCCGATGATGGCCGATCCCGATCCCGACACGATCGACCGGGTGGAGAAATTCTACAAGGCGGTCGGCCTCACCATCGAGAAACGCTGCGGCCTGATGGCGACGCCGATGATGAAGATCAGCCACGAAGGCTTTGGCCGCGTCGTCCTGCTGGTCGGCCGGCTGGTCGCCTTTTCCAAATCCCTGCGGGACGTCCATCGTTTCGGCTTCGAGGATTTCGAGACGCTGGCGGCCGAGGGCATGAAGGCGGTCGACCAGGCCGTCGCCCTGATGGAAACATTCCCCGACGTCGCCAAAGCCTGAGGGAGGACAGCCATGAGCGATATCGACAGCCTGAAGGCCGAGCTGAAGAAACTCTCGGCCCGGGCGGTGAAGGCCAAGATGGACCTGCATGACCTGTCGGAGGATCTGCCGGTCAACTGGCAGCAGATCCCCGAGGTCGCGGCCCGCGCCCTCGATGCCTTCAGCACCCTCGAAGCCAAGCGGGCCGAGCTGAAACAGCTCGAAACCGCCTGAGACGGAGCACCGCCATGCAAGCGCAGACACGCGACGGCCGCGCCTGGACGCCGGAATACCTCCTCGCCATCGATGCCAAGGTCTGCATCGGTTGCGGCCGCTGCTACAAGGTCTGTGGCCGGGGGGTGATGACCCTGATGGGCATGACCGACGAGGACGAACTGGTCGACCCGGACGAGGACGACATCGAACGGAAAGTGATGGCCCTCGTCGATGCCGGGGCCTGCATCGGCTGCGGCGCCTGCGCCCGGGTCTGTCCCACCAATTGCCAGCGCCACGGCGCGGCCTGATCGGGAGGCGGCGATGAACGCCCAGGATCTCTATGACTGGCTGATGGGCGCCGGCGGACGGCCGGCCTGCGAAGCCTTCGATGCCCATGTCGTCGCCTCCATCCTCTCGCTCTCGCTGGCCGAGGCCTTGCACGACCGGGTTCTGCCGGGCGAGCGCATCGGCCTTGGCGAGGCGGAGCTTCTCGCTCTGGTCGACGCGGTGTTCCCGGCGACGAGGCCGCAGTTCGAGCGCTTCCCCCTGTCGGACGTCGCCCTGCCGGACGACGAGGCCTGCCTGCGCGATCTTCTCCTGCGCAGCGCCACCGACGGCAGCCCATTGGAATATGCCCTCGCGTCCATGCTGGCGCGCCGCGCGCAGCGACCGAACCACCTGTGGCAGGACCTCGGCCTCCGCAACCGGCGGGAATTGTCCTGGCTGATGGAACGGCATTTCGAGCCGCTGTCGCGCAAGAACGCCAGCGACATGAAATGGAAGAAATTCCTCTACCGCATGATCTGCCGCGACGAGGGTTACCGCCTGTGCACGGCGCCGAGCTGCAGCGAATGCGACGATTTCGAGACCTGTTTCGGCACCGAGGACGGCGAGAGCCTGATGGCGCGCAGCCGCCGCGAGATGGAAAGCCGCGCCAGCACCTGACGAGACCCGCGGGGTTCCCGATCCCCAGATACCCGCGGCCGGCCCCGGCCTTTCCCCTCAGCCCCGGGAAAGGCCGGGGTTACTTTTAGGGGGCCTGTCGCATCCCGGCCCTGTCGGAAACCCGACAAAGGCATAAAGCCGACAATCGGCCAATCGGCAAAACCTATTATAAATCAATATGATGCCGTTTGGCATGGGGCTTGCGATGTCCATCCCAGACCAATCTTGGGGAACATCGCCATGATCCATCTGACCGAAAGTGCCGTGAATGCCGTGCGCACCGCGATCTCGGGCTCGACCGAGCCGGTCGAGGGCCTGCGCGTGATGGTGGAGGCGGGCGGCTGCGCCGGCTTCAAATACATGATGGGCCTGGTCGCGAGTGCCGAGCCGGGCGACATCGTGACCGAGCAGGACGGCGTGAAGGTCTTCGTCGACGAGAAGAGCAAGCCGGTGATCGAGGGCACGACCATCGATTTCGTCGTCGCCCTCGAAGGCTCGGGCTTCACTTTCGACAACCCCCAGGCTTCGTCGCAGTGCTCCTGCGGCAAGTCCTTCGGCTGAGGAGGCGGGCCATGTGGGAATACAGCGAGAAGGTTCAGGATTACTTCTATAACCCGAAGAACGCGGGCGTCATGGAAAACGCCAGCGGCATCGGCGATGTCGGCGCCATTTCCTGCGGCGATGCACTGCGCCTGATGATCAAGGTAGATCCCGTCACCGATGTGATCACGGATGCCAAGTTCCAGACTTTCGGCTGCGGCTCGGCCATCGCCTCCTCCTCGGCCCTGACCGAGCTGATCATCGGCAAGACCATCGCGGAAGCCCTGACCCTGACCAATCAGGATATCGCCGATTTCCTGGGCGGCCTGCCGCCCGAGAAGATGCATTGCTCCGTCATGGGTTACGAAGCCCTGCGCGCCGCCGTCGCCAACTACCGGGGCGAAGCCTGGGAAGACGACCACGAGGAAGGCGCCCTCGTCTGCAAATGCTTCGGCGTCGACGAAGGCATGATCGAGCGCGCGGTGCGTAATAACGGCCTGACCACCCTCGAGCAGGTCACCCATTTCACCAAGGCCGGCGGCTCCTGTGCCACCTGCATCGAGGGGATCGAGGAAGTTCTGGCGAAGACCAACGCTGCCATGGTCGTCGAGGGTCTGCTGGATGCGTCCGAAGCCTTCGATCCCCATCAGGCGCTGCGCCCGGTGCGGCGGCCGAAGACCGGAAAATCCCCCCTCGCCATCAAGCTGGAGCCGGTGACCAAGGCAAAGCTGACCAACCTGCAGCGCATCCGCCTGATCGAGGAAGCGATCGAGGGCCTGCGCCCCTTCCTGCGCCAGGACGGCGGCGACTGCGAACTGGTCGATGTCGAGGGTGACCGCGTGCTGGTGAAACTGTCGGGTGCCTGCATCGGTTGCCAGATGGCCAGCGTCACGGTGAACGGCGTGCAGGAGCGGCTGATCGAAAAGCTCGGCCAGCCGCTTCGCGTCATTCCGGTCTGAAGCAGAGAAGGGAGAACGCCATGCGTCCCGTCTATCTCGACAATAACGCCACCACCAGGGTCGATCCGGCCGCCGTCGCCGCCATGCTGCCCTTCTTCACCGAGCAGTTCGGCAATGCCTCGTCGATGCACGCCTTCGGCGCCTCGGTCGGCGGCGCGCTGAAGACCGCGCGGCGCCAGCTGCAGGAGCTGCTGGGGGCCGAGCATGATCACGAGATCATCTATACCTCGGGCGGCACGGAATCCGACAATACCGCCATCCTCTCGGCGCTGGAGACGCAAGGAGGCCGCACCGAGGTGATCACCTCGGTGGTGGAACATCCGGCGATCCTCGCCCTGTGCGACTGGCTGGAGAAGCACAAGGGCGTCACCATCCACCGCATTCCCGTCGATGCCAAGGGCCGGCTGGATGTCGAGGCCTATCGCAAGGCCCTGGGGCCGAAGACGGCCATCGTCTCGATCATGTGGGCGAACAACGAAACCGGTACCCTGTTCCCGGTCGAGCGCCTGGCCGAAATGGCCCATGAGGCCGGCGCCCTGTTCCATACCGACGCGGTGCAGGCGGTGGGCAAGCTGCCGATCGACCTGAAATCGACCGAGATCGACATGCTGTCGCTGTCGGGCCACAAGCTGCACGGGCCGAAGGGCATCGGCGCGCTCTATGTCCGCAAGGGCGTGCGCCTGCGTCCGCTGATCCGCGGCGGCCATCAGGAACGCGGCCGCCGCGCGGGGACCGAGAATGCCCCGGCGATCATCGGCCTCGGCAAGGCGGCGGAACTGGCGCTGGCCCACATGAATGACGAACAGACCAGGGTGAAGGCCCTGCGCGACCGGCTGGAACAAGGCCTGTTGCAGCGGATCGGCAGCAGTTTCGTGACCGGCGATACCGATCACCGTCTGCCCAACACCGCCAATGTCGCCTTCGAATTCATCGAGGGCGAGGCGATCCTCCTGCTTCTCAACCGGGCCGGCATCGCCGCGTCCTCGGGCTCCGCCTGCACCTCGGGCTCGCTGGAGCCATCCCATGTCCTGCGCGCCATGAAGGTGCCCTATACGGCGGCCCATGGCGCCATCCGCTTCTCCTTCTCGCGCGAGAATGGCGACGAGGATGTCGACCGCGTGCTCGAGGTGATGCCCGGCATCATCGCCAACCTGCGCTCGCTCTCGCCCTTCTGGAAGGACAAGAGCGTGTCGAAACCGGCGCAGGACGCCGCCTTCAACCCGACCTACGCCTGACCTTGTGAGGAGAGAGTGCCATGACCCCCGCGCATCTTCCCGCCGTCGTCATCAACGACACCACGCTGCGTGACGGCGAACAGGCCCCCGGCGTCGCCTTCACCCTCGACGAGAAGCTGGCCATCGCCCGCGCCCTCGACGAGGCCGGCGTCGACGAGATCGAGGCCGGCACCCCGGCCATGGGCAGCGCGGAAATCGACTCGATCGCCGCCGTCGCCGAAACCCTGCGCCACGCCGAGGCCATCGCCTGGTGCCGCCTGACCGAGGCGGATGTCGAGGCCGCGCTGCGCACCGGCCTGTCCCGCGTGAACCTGTCGGTTCCGCTGTCCGATCTGCAGATCCGCGCGAAATACCACAGCGACCGGGCCGATGTGCTGCGCCGGATCGACCGGGTGATCCGCCATGCCCGCGACCTCGGCCTCGAAGTCGCCATGGGCGGGGAAGACGCCAGCCGCGCCGACCTCGGCTTCGTCTGCACGGCGATGCAGGTCGCGGAAGTGGCGGGCGCCCATCGCTTCCGCTTCGCCGACACGCTGGGCATCCTCGATCCCTTCGCGACCTATGCGGTCACCCGCCGGCTCTGCGCCGAAAGCGACCTCGAGATCGAATTCCACGGCCATGACGACCTTGGCCTCGCCACCGCCAACACGCTGGCGGCGGTCCAGGGCGGGGCCAATCACGCCTCGGTCTGCGTGCTCGGCCTTGGCGAGCGGGCGGGCAATGCCGCCCTTGAAGAAGTGGTCGCCGCCCTCGCCCAGACGCAAGGCCGGCGCACCGGCGTCGACCTCGCCCGGTTGCAGGGCCTCGCCGACATCGTCGCCGCCGCCTCGTGCCGGCCGATCCCGACGGCGAAATCCATCGTCGGCGCCGGCGTCTTCACCCATGAATCCGGCATTCATGTCCATGGCCTGCTGCAGGATCCGGCGACCTATGAAGCCCTGTCGCCGGCGCGCTTCGGCCGGCGGCGGGAAATCGTCCTCGGCAAGCATTCTGGCCTGTCGGCCGTCTTCGCCGCGCTGTCGGGCCTTGGCCTCGCCGCCGACGAATGCCGTGCCCGGGCGGTGCTGGCCGAGGTGCGGGACAAGGCCAGCCGGACCAAGCGCACCGTGGGCAATAGCGACCTTCTCGAAATCTATGCCCATTGCGCCCGCCCGGGCACCCTGATGGGGGCGGAGTGATGGTGGACATCACCGCCATCCCCGACACGATGCAACCGCGCGCGCCCGGCATCATCGCCAGCTGGCGGCAGGATGTCGCCTGCGTGAAGGCGCGCGATCCGGCCGCCCGCTTCGGTCTCGAAATCCTCTGCACCTACCCGGGTGTCCACGCGGTGATGATCCATAGGGTGTCCCACCGGCTGTGGCGGGCGGGGGTGCGCTTTCCGGCCCGGCTGTTGTCCTGGTTCGGCCGTCTCGTGACCAATGTCGATATCCATCCGGGTGCCACCATCGGCCAGCGCCTGTTCATCGATCACGGCGCCGGCGTCGTGATCGGCGAGACCGCGGTGATCGGCGATGACGTCACGCTCTATCACGGTGTCACCCTGGGCGGCACCAGCTGGTCGCCCGGCCGGCGTCATCCGACGCTGGAGGACGGCGTCCTGGTCGGTGCCGGGGCCAAGATCCTGTCGCCCATCACCGTGGGCCGGGGCGCCCGGGTCGGCGCCAATGCCGTCGTGATGGAAGATGTCCCGCCGGGCATGACCGTCGTCGGCATTCCCGGCCGCATCGTCCGCCCCGAGGGCGAGCGCCGCCGCATCGACGGCCGCATCGATCTCGAACATCACCTGATGCCCGATCCGGTGGGGGAAGCGATTTCCGCCCTGATCGATCGCATCGATTTCCTTGAAACCCGCCTTGCCCATTACCAGACCCGCGACCGCCAGCCCACGCCGGAGGATGTGCCATGAGCCTGATCGATACGCTGAAGCAGATGTCGGCCGCCGAGGATTTCTTCGATTTCCTCGGGGTCGATCACGACCCCTCCGTGCTCAATGTCGCCCGGCTGCACATCCTGCGCCGCATGGGCGAATACCTGCGGCGGGACGATCTCGGCGGCCTGTCGGACGACGATTTGTTCCTGCGCGCCAAGGCCGATCTCGAGAAGGCCTACGGCGATTTCACCGCCTCATCGCCCCTCGACCAGCGGGTGTTCAAGGTCCTGAAGGACGCGGTGCGTCCCAGGAAGCGGAACCTTGTCCCACTGTCGTCCCTCGCGTTGCGAAAGGCCTGAGGTTGTCGGGAAGCCGACATCGCTGTCGGTCGGCAACCCATTGATTTCGCTGCATTTCTGTCTGGCACGAGTTTTGCGAAACACACTATGCGGCATAAGGCCGGCAGCAGGAGGAGCGGATGCATACCGTCGTTTGTATCAAGCAGGTGCCCGACAGCGCGCAGATCCGCGTCCATCCCGTGCACAACACGATCATGCGCCAGGGCGTGCCGACCATCATCAACCCCTATGACCTCTTCGCCCTCGAAGCCGCGCTGGCCCTGCGAGACAAGCTGGGCGGCACGGTCACGGTGCTGTGCATGGGTCCGCCCATGGCGGAAGATTCGCTGCGGAAGGCCCTGACCTTCGGGGCCGACCGGGCGGTGCTGCTGACCGATCGCTATTTCGCGGGTTCCGACACGCTGGCGACCAGTTTCGCCCTGTCCTCCGCCATCGCCAGGATCGGCGAGACCATCGGCCCCGTGGATATCGTCTTCACCGGCAAGCAGACGATCGATGGCGATACGGCCCAGGTCGGCCCCGGCATCGCCAAGCGCCTCGACCTCAATCAGCTCACCTATGTCTCGCGCATCACCGATCTCGACACGGAAACGCGCCAGATCACGGTGGAGCGCCGGGCCGAGGGCGGCGTGCAGGTGCTGAAGACCGCCCTGCCCGTGCTCGTCACCATGCTGGAAGGCACCAACGAGATCCGCCGCGGCTCCCTCGCCGACGCGCTACGCGCCGCGCGGGCCGACGTCACCATCTGGAACGCCGCCGATGCCGGCATCACCGAATTGCTGAAATGCGGCCTGCGCGGCTCGCCCACGGTCGTGAAGAAGGTTTTCGCCCCGACCGCCCGGGCCGACAAGGCCGCCCTGATCGAGACCGATGGCAAGAACGGCGCCCAGATCGCCGATGCCCTGATTGCCGCGATCCTGGACCGCAACCCCGCCCTGGACGCCGATCTGCGGCGCCTGTCGGCCGGCTTCTGAGGAGGATGGAAGGATGAGCGACGCCCCCCGCCAAACCCCGGCCCCGGCCGCCAGCCGCGCCGGCATGAAGAAGGAACTGCCGGAACGCTTCAGGTCCTACAAGCATGTCTGGGTGTTCATCGAATATGAACACGGCCATATCCATCCCGTCTCGCTGGAATTGCTGGGCGAGGGGCGGAAACTGGCGGACAAGCTGCAGGTCGACCTGGCCGGCGTGCTGATCGGCGGCGATGCCGCCGAACTCGCCGAGGCCGCGCAAGCCTGTTTCGAGCACGGCGCCGATCTCGCCTATCGGGTCGCCGATCCGGTGCTGACCCATTACCGGAACGAGCCCTATACCAAGGCGCTGACCGACCTCGTCAATACCTACCAGCCGGAGATCGTGCTCCTGGGCGCGACCACGCTGGGCCGGGATCTGGCGGGTTCCGTCGCCACCACCCTGCTGACCGGCCTGACCGCCGACTGCACGGAACTGGCGATCGACGACGAACGCTCGCTGGCGGCGACCCGGCCGACCTTCGGCGGCTCCCTGCTGTGCACCATCCACACGCTGAACTTCCGACCGCAGATGGCGACCATTCGGCCCCGGGTGATGGCCATGCCCCTCGCCTCTCCCGGCCGAACGGGACGGATCGTCGACCATGCGCTGGACATGACCGAGATCGACATCATCACCAAGGTGCTGCAGTTCATCCCCGACCGCGACACCCAGAAGGCCCAGCTCGCCTATGCCGATGTCGTCGTCGCCGGCGGGCTCGGCCTGAAATCGGCCGAGAATTTCCAGCTGGTGAAGGATCTCGCCGCCGTGCTCGGCGCCGAATACGGCGGCTCCCGCCCGCTCGTCCAGAAGGGCTGGATCACGGCCGATCGCCAGATCGGCCAGACCGGCAAGACCATCAGGCCCAAGCTCTATATCGCCGCCGGCATTTCGGGCGCGATCCAGCACCGGGTCGGGGTCGAGGGGGCCGATATGATTGTCGCCATCAACACGGATGCAAAAGCGCCGATTTTTGATTTCGCTCAAATCGGGATCGTCGCCAATGCCGTCGAATTGCTGCCTGTGCTCACGGCCGCATTCCGTCGGCGCCTGTCCGTCCACCGTCTGGCAAGCTGAGGGAGGTCGATCATGAGCGAAGAGAGATTCGACGCCATCGTTGTCGGCGCCGGGCCTTCGGGCAATGCCGCCGCCTATACGATGGCCAGGGCGGGACTGAAGGTCCTGCAGCTGGAGCGGGGCGAATATCCCGGCTCGAAGAATGTTCAGGGCGCCATTCTCTATGCAGACGCGCTGGAAAAGGTAATCCCCGATTTCCGCGAGGATGCGCCGCTGGAACGTCATGTCATCGAGCAGCGCCTGTGGATGCTGGACGAGACGTCATACGTCGGGATGCACTACCGGTCGGAAGACTTCAACGAAGAGAAGCCGAACCGCTACACGATCATCCGCGCCCAGTTCGACAAATGGTTCAGCCGCCGCGTGCGCGACGCCGGGGCAACTGTCCTGTGCGAGACGACGGTGACCGACCTCGTTCGCGACATCAAGGGCAAGGTCATCGGTGTCCGCACCGACCGAGGCGGCGGCCTGATCTACGCCGATGTCGTCGTCCTGGCGGAAGGGGTGAACGGCCTCGTCGGCAATCGCGCCGGCCTTCGTCCCGAACTGAAGCCCGAGGCGGTCGCCCTCGCGGTCAAGGAAATGCACTTCCTGCCGCAGGAGGTGATCGAGCAGCGCTTCAACCTGAAGGGCGATGAAGGCGTCGTGATCGAGGTGATGGGCACCGTCACCAACGGCATGACCGGCACCGCCTTCATCTACACCAACAAGGAAAGCCTGTCGGTCGGCATCGGCTGCATGGTCTCGGACTTCGCCAACAACGAGACGACGCCCTATGCCCTGCTGGAAGCCTTCAAGAACCATCCGAGCGTGAAGCCATTGCTCGAAGGTTCCGAGGTCAAGGAATATGCCGCGCATCTGATCCCCGAGGGTGGCTATCGCCATATCCCGGAGATTCATGGCGACGGCTGGCTGATCGTCGGCGACGCCGGGCATTTCGTGAACGCGGTGCACCGGGAAGGTTCCAACCTGGCGATGACCACCGGGCGCGTCGCGGCCGAGACCATCATCCGCTTGCGCCAGCTGCGTTCCGATTTCTCGAAGGCCGATCTCGCGCTCTACCGCAAGACGCTGGACGACAGCTTCGTGATGAAGGACCTGAAGAAATACAAGGACATCCCGAATTTCCTGCATGGCAACGCGGCCAATGTCTTCGGCACCTACCCGCGCCTGATCAACGAGGCGGCGCAGCGCTGGTTCCGGGTCGACGGCGTGGCGAAACGCGAGAAGGAGAGGCAGATCGTCGCCTCCTTCCGCAAGGGCCGGGGCCTGCGCGGCCTCATCGGTGACGCATTCAAACTGGCGAGGGCCTGGCGATGACGACGGTTGTGAAGGTCGAGGAGAAGCTCTACGTCAACCGCTACCTGGTCGATGCCGGGCGGCCCCATATCAAGGTCCGCCCGCACGAGACCCCCTCGGCGGCGCTGGTCGCCCTGACCCATGTCTGTCCCGCCGGTTGTTACAGCACCAACGACCGGGGCCAGGTCGAGGTAACCCCGGACGGCTGCATGGAATGCGGCACCTGCCGCGTCCTGACGGCCGATGGCGGCGAGATCGAATGGAACTATCCCCGGGGTGGCTATGGCGTTCTGTTCAAGTTCGGCTGACCATGCATATCGCCGACGCCGAGCTTGACCGTCTGATCGCCGAAGACCTCCCCTTCGGCGACCTGACGACCGATGCCCTCGGCCTCGGCCCCTGCCCTGCGTCCATCACCTTCGCGGCGCGCAGCCCCCTTGTCGCCTGCTGCACCGAGGAAGCGGCCCGCCTGCTGACCCGCCTTGGCGCCGTCGTCGAAGGACCGATGCTGCCCGGCGGCACGATGGCGCCCCCCGGCACGGCGCTGCTGGCGGCGAGCGGCCCGGCAGCGGGCATTCTCGCCGCCTGGAAGATCGCCCAGAACCTGATCGAATGGGCCTCGGGCATCGCCACCGCGACGCGCGAACTGGTCGATGCGGCGCGCGCCGTCGCCCCCGGCATCCAGATCGCCTGCACCCGCAAGACCGTGCCCCTGACCCGCGCCCTGTCGGTGAAAGCGGTGCGGGCGGGTGGCGGTATCCTGCACCGGACCGGCCTCTCTGAAACCGTGCTGGTCTTTCCCGAGCACCGCGCCCTGCTGGGCGACGAGGCGCCGGCGGCGATTCTCGCCCGCCTGCGGCGTTCGGCACCAGAGAGGACACTGGTCATCGAGGTCACATCGGTGGACGATGCGCTCGCGGTGGCAAGCGCGGCCGATGTCATCCAGTTGGAAAAATTCAGCCCGGCCGAGGTCGCTCGCGTCGTCGCCGGGGTGGACAAGCGGGCCGACAGACGCCCGGTGATCGCCGCCGCTGGCGGTATCGGGCCTGGAAACGCCGCCGCCTATGCCGCGTCGGGGGCCGACGTTCTTGTGACGTCCTTCCCCTATACGGCCCGCCCGGCCGAGGTGCAGGTGCGCATCTCGCCCGCTCGCCCATTGTCAGACAGGGGATCACCGTCATGAAAACCAGCGCACGCAACCAATTCCCGGGCATCGTCGAATCCGTCACCCTTGGCCCCGTCAATGCCGAAGTGGTGCTGAAGGTGGCAGATGGCGTTACCATCGCCGCCATCATCACGCGGCGCAGCGCCGATGATCTCGGCCTTGCCGTGGGGGTTCCCGCCACCGCCCTGATCAAGGCGAGCTTCGTCATCCTTGCCAAGGATGGCGAGATCGGCCGGACCTCGGCCCGCAACACGCTGAAGGGCACCATCGTTCGCCGGATCGACGGCGTGGTTTCGACCGAATATGGTCTCGACATCGGCGGCGGGCTGACGCTGACGGGCGTCGTCACCAAGGGCAGCGCCGAGGGGCTGGTGCTCGATGTCGGCGACAAGGCGATCGCCCTCGTGAAGGCGCCGCACATCATCATCGCCGTCGCCTGAACGAAACGGCGCGGGGGCCTCGCCACCGCGCCGCCGGTTTGCCAGACTGTTCCGACAACACCCGATACCGGAAAGGTGTCCCATGCTGTTCTCGCGTCGCAATCTCCTCGCCCTCGTCGCCGGCTTCGCCCTGGTGGCCCCTCTGGTGCCGGCCCGGGCCGAAGAAGCGCCGGTGCTCGTCTTCGCCGCCGCCTCGCTGAAGGAATCGCTGACCGGTATCGCCACCGCCTTCGAGAAGGAGACGGGCCAGAAGGTGCAGATTTCCTTCGCCGCCTCCGGCCCCCTCGCCAAGCAGATCGAGGCCGGCGCCCCGGCCGACCTGTTCGTTTCCGCCGACCTCAAGTGGATGACCTATGTCTCCGACAAGGGCCTGACGGTGAAGGAGACGGAAAAGCCGCTGCTGGGCAATACGCTCGTCCTGGTCGCGCCCGCCGATTCCGACAAGGCGCCGGTCACCCTCGCCCCCGGTTTCGATCTCGCCGGCCTGCTCGGTGACGGTCACCTCGCCATCGGGGAAATGACCACGGTGCCCGCCGGCACTTACGGCAAGGCCGCGCTCGAGAAACTGGGGCTGTTCGACGGCGTGAAGGACAAGCTCGCCCAGGCGGAAAGCGTGCGCGCGGCCCTGACCCTGGTCGCCCGGGGCGAGGCGCCGCTCGGCATCGTCTATGCGACCGATGCCGTGGCGGACCCCAAGGTGAAGGTTCTCGCCACCTTCCCCGAGGGCAGCTATCCCGCCATCGTCTATCCGGTCGCGATCCTCAAGGGCTCGACCAACCCGGCGGCGGTCAGGTTCCTGGCCTATCTCCAGTCGGCACCAGCCGCCGCCACCTTCGCCGGCGCCGGCTTCAGCGTGATGCAGGCCCCCGGCACCAACTGAGGCACCGGTGCTGGACCTCAGCCCGGAAGAGCTCACCGCCATCGGGCTCTCGCTCAAGGTCGCGTTCTGGGCGGTGGCGGTCAGCCTGCCTTTCGGCATTCTGACCGCCTATGTCCTGTCGCGGGGGCGGTTTCCGGGGATATCGATCCTCGATGCCCTCGTCTATCTGCCGCTGACCCTGCCGCCAGTGGTCACGGGCTTCATCCTGCTGATCCTGTTCGGCCGGCGGGGGCCGATCGGCGGCTTTCTCGCCGAGCATTTCGGCATCGTCTTCGCCTTTCGCTGGACCGGCGCCGCCCTCGCCGGGGCGATCATGGGCTTTCCCCTGCTGGTGCGCGCCATCCGCCTGTCGCTCGATGGCATTGACCGCCGGCTGGAGGCGGCGGCGGGCACGCTCGGCGCCTCCCCGGTCTGGGTGTTCCTGACCGTGACCCTGCCCATGGTGCTGCCCGGCGTACTGGCCGGGGTGATCATGGCCTTCGCGAGGGCCATGGGCGAATTCGGCGCCACCATCACCTTCGTCTCGAACATCCCGGGCGAGACCCAGACCCTGCCCACCGCGATCTACACCCTGACCCAGGTGCCCGGGGGCGATGCCGCCGCCTTCCGCCTCGTCGGCATATCCGTCGCCATCTCCATGGGGGCGCTGATCGCCTCGGAATATCTGGCCCGCCGCCTGGGCAAGAGGGTGGAATGAGCCTGTCCGTCGCGATCGAGCACAAGGCCGGCGACTTTCACCTCGCCGCCAGCTTCACCACGAAAGGCCGGGTGACCAGCCTGTTCGGTCCCTCCGGCTCGGGCAAGACCACGATGATCGACGTGATCGCCGGCCTGACCCGGCCCCTGAAGGGACGGGTGGCGATCGGCGATCTCGTCCTGCTCGACACCGACGAAGGCATCTGCCTGCCGCCCTACCGGCGACGCATCGGCTATGTCTTTCAGGAAGGGCGGCTGTTCCCGCATCTGTCCGTGCGGCAGAACCTGCTGTACGGCCGCTTCTTCGCGCCGAAGGGCGAGGATCTGGCGAATTTCGCCGCCGTCGTCGAGATGCTGGGCATCAAGCACCTGCTGAAGCGGCGGCCCCGCCTGCTGTCGGGCGGGGAGAAGCAGCGGGTGGCGATCGGCCGCGCGCTGCTGGCCAATCCTCGCCTGCTGCTGATGGACGAGCCCCTGTCCGCCCTAGACGAAGCACGGCGCCAGGAAATCCTGCCCTTCCTCTCCCGGATCAGGGACGAGGCCAAAGTGCCCATCGTTCATGTCAGCCACGATCTGTCCGAGGTGATCGCCCTCGCCGACCATCTCGTCGTGCTCGACGGTGGGCGGGTCGCCGCCGAGGGACCACTGGCGGCGGTGATGGCGCGGCCCGATGTCGCCGCCCTCGCCCATCGGCAGGACGCGGGCGCGGTGATCGAACTGACCGTCGCCCGCCATGACGCCGCCGCCGGTATCACCCTGCTGGAAGGCGCCATCGGCCAGGTGGCCGCGCCCCTCCGCCCCCTGCCCATTGGCGCCCGCTGCCGCATCTGGCTTCATGCCCGCGATGTGATTCTCGCTCGGGAAGCGCCCGTTGGCCTCAGCGCCCGCAACATCCTGCCGGTCACCGTCAGAGGCCTCGTCCCCCATGTCGACGGCAGCGAGGACATTCTTCTCGACTGCCGGGGTCAGGCGCTTTTCGCCCGGGTCACCCCCGCCGCTGTCGCCGATCTCGGCCTCGCGCCGGGCCAGGCGATCTTCGCCATCATCAAGAGCGTCGCCCTGGCCTGAGGCCGGCGCATCGCGACCGGCAACCGAAAGCACTGGCTGCTTTCTTCAGAATGCGCCAATTTGGAGCAAAATAACCCCACGGCACCATTCATGCTGCAACTTGCCTTTGTTCTGATCGGTCCCCAAGCCTTCCGGTCACGGTGGTTCGTCATCGTGATCGCGGGCGGGATTCTCGCTCTTCTGGTCGTGCTTCTGCCCACCCTCGACCTCTTCGCCGGTCTCCTCGGCCCGGCGCAGGTCGCGTTGGGCCTGTTGTTCGTCGCTCATGGCCTGCTGGCGCTGCCCGCCCTCGCCGAGGGTGGCTTTTCCTCGCGCCGGCTGCTCGATCTGGCGAAGGCCGGCGGTTTCCTGCTGCTGGGCGCGCTCTTGCTGGTGCCGTCCCTGTGGAGTCCGCTGGCGCTGGCGCTGCTGTTCGGCGCCGCCTTCATCCTGGATGGGCTGACGCGGGCGGCGACGGCGATCCTGGTGCGTTTCGCCGGCTGGACCATCGCCGTCGGCTGCGGCCTGCTGGAAATCGTCTTCGCCGTGGTGATAGTCGCCGGCTGGCCGCTGCCCCGGACCGAGGCGATCCCGCTCGGCGTCGGCCTGCTGCTCGGCCTGTCGGCCTGGCTGATGATCCAGCTCGGCCTGATGCTGCGCACCCTCGAGGACGAGGCGGCGATCCTGAACCTGCCGATCTTCGCCGGGCGCGGCTGGTACGAGCACGCCCCGGTGCTGATCGGCGAGGACCCGCCCATGGCGCCCGATCAGCCGCCCCTGACCGTCCATATCTGGACCCCCATCGGTTCCGCCGACAAGCCGGAGCGACTGCTGCTGATCGACCGCTATATCGCGGCGGTCGACGCCGACGGCGAGGTATCGACGGGACATTCGGCGCTGGAAGTCGCGCCGGACGTCTACATCAGCCATTACCCCTCGATCGACCTGAAAGCCTCCGCCGGGGCGGCGGTGCTGCATTCGGGTGCGCACAACAACATGACGGGCAGTTTTCAGCCGTCCTATGCCGCCGAATGCGCCGACTGGTGCGAAGCCGATGCCCATGTCGTCATCCGGCACTACAGCCCCCGGCGGCTGCGGGCTTTCTGGATCGGCTACCGCCAGGACAGCACCTATAATCTGACCGCCCGCAACTGCTCGACCGTGGTCGCCGCCGCGCTCGACGCCGCGCTCGAATCGGTGCTGGCGTGCCGGCGGCCCTGGCTTGGCCTCCTGAAACTGCTGCTGAACCCCGATCTGTGGGCCGCCGCCTGGGTGCGCAGCCACGCCATTTCGGGGACCTGGACCCCGGGCCTCGTCCTCGATTACGCGCGGGCCCTGTCGCGCGTGGTCGATCAGCGCGATATGTCCTGGGGCGAACGGCTCCGGGGTTTTCTGTCCCGCGCCCCGCGCTCTGGCAAGGCTGTTTCCCTATGAACCTGTTCTCGCGTGGGGCCGTCATCATGACGGCGATGATGTTCGGCCTGACCTACAGCCTGAGCACGGCCCTGATCGCCCTCGATCTCGCGGCCCGGGGCCTGAGCGAGACGATGATCGGCGCCAATGTCGCCATGCACGCGGTCGGTGTTCTCGTCACCGCCCTTGTCCTGCCGCGCATCGTCGCCCGTTTCGGCGCCCGCCGCCTCGTCATCGGGGCGCTGGTCCTGGCCGCCCTTGTCCTGATGAGCTTTCCGGCCCTGCCCTTCGTCTGGCTGTGGTTTCCCTT
Organism: Zavarzinia sp.; assembly: GCF_049306435.1. Classification (NCBI taxonomy): domain Bacteria; kingdom Pseudomonadati; phylum Pseudomonadota; class Alphaproteobacteria; order Rhodospirillales; family Zavarziniaceae; genus Zavarzinia; species Zavarzinia sp. Next base: position 5,108 of record NZ_JBAQRT010000212.1, on the reverse strand, counting down.
GCGCATCGTGCTCGGCGCCTCGTCCGAGATTCTGTTCGTCCTGTCCGAGACCTGGACCAACAGCCTCAGCACCGAGGACAGCCGGGCGCGCTGGATGGCGGGCTATACCGCCGCGATCTCGATCGGCTTCGCCCTTGGCCCCGTCATCCTGTCGGTGATCGGCACCGGCGGCTTCGCCCCCTATGCGACGGGCGCCGTCATCGCCCTGGCCGCCGCCGGCCTCGTCGCCTCGCCGAAAGTCACCGCCCCGGTGTTCGACGAGCCTTCGGTTGGCAATCCGCTCTATTTCATCCGGCTGGCGCCGATCGCCATTTCGGCGACCGTGCTCAACGCCGCGATCGAGGTCGCCGGCCTGTCCTTCCTCGCGCTTTATGCCGTCTCGCTGGGCTGGGCGGAAGACAACGCCACCCGCCTGATGTCCTGCATGATGATCGGCGCCATCGTGCTGCAACTGCCCATCGGCTGGCTGGGCGACAAGCTGGACCGGACTAAGTTCACCGCCGCCCTCGCCTTCCTGTCCATGCTCGGCGCCCTCGCCTGGCCTTTCGCGCTGGGCAGCGAGATCGCCACCTATGCCCTGCTGTTCGTCTGGGGCGGCACCTTCGTTGGCATCTACACGATGATGCTGACCATCGTCGGCAGCCGCTTCAAGGGCGCGGAACTCGTCGGCATCTATGCCACCATGGGGCTGGTCTGGGGCGTGGGGGCGCTGGCCGGCCCGCTGCTCGCCGGCTTGGCCATGGAGAATTTCACTCATGGCCTCGCCTATTTCGCGGCGGCGGCCTGCGGGATCTTCTTCCTCGCGGTGACCTTCTGGCCGGGTCAGCGCGCCCAGATATCGGACTGAAGCAGATAGTCCCGCGTCGAGCGATCGAGGGGATAGACCATCACGCCGTCGCGGCCGAACCACTTGTCGTGGATTTCCATGTAGCGGCCGCGATAATCGGCAAGCCCCCGGGTGAGGCCGATGATCGTCGCATTGACGAAATCGCGCCAGGCGCTGTCGTCCTGCGGCAGCACGCAGGCCATGGCCTCATTGCCCAGAGGCTCGGTCCGGGGCAGCAGGACGACGCTGCGCCCCGGCTCCAGCTTGCGCGACAGGCCGAGCAGGATGATGCCGATATTGGCGACACCCTGCACCTCGCCCCGGGTCAGCGCGCCAAAAGCCGCGTCCATGGTCGGATAGGATCTGGTGCGGATGCCGGGCAGCGTCTGTTCGAGAATATCGCCCGTCGTCGTGCCTTCAGCGATGCCGACCACCATGTCCTTCACCTCGGGCACGGTGCGCAGCGTGTCGCGGAAGGCGAGGACGCGGGTGCCGTCGCGAAAGAAGGGGACCGAGAAATCGACGGTCTTTTCCCGCTCCCAGGTCGGTGTGGTGATTTCGCAGACGATGTCGAGTTCGCCGCCCGCGACCCGCTGCAAGCGGTCGGCCGGGGTGACGACCGACAGTTCGACCCGGACCGGTCGGCCAAGCCGGGCTTCGGCCGCCGCGCGGATCTCCTCGATCAGATCGACGGAGAAACCCGTGAGCCGCCCCCCCTCGCCGGCATAGGCGAAGGGCACGGCATCGGCCCTTGTGCCGGCGTGGATGACGCCGCTTTCGCCGATGCGGGACAGGACATCCGCCTGCGCCGACGTGATCAGGCCAGAGGCGGCAAGTGCGGCGACGAGGGCGAAACCCGGCATTCTGGTCACGGTGAAACCTTCACGCTGCCCCGATACGAAATTGGTGCCAATTTGGGGGATAATTGTTGATAAATTACCGCGATCCTTTCCGCCAGTCCTAACCCATTTCCGGGAAACCTCCTTGTCGCGCATCCTTCCGGCCCTTCTTCTCTGGCTGCCGATCGTCCTCGGTCTGGCCGCCACACCGGCGAGGGCCGACGCGCTGGCGGATATCCGCGCCCGGGGCGAATTGATCGCCGGGGTGAAGGCGGATTACGAACCCTTCGGTTACCGGGGAGCGACCGGGGATATCATCGGTTTCGACGCCGATGTCGCGGCGGATCTGGCCGCCGCCATCGGGGTTCCCGTCCGGCTGGTCGCGGTCACCAGCGCCAATCGCCTGCAGAAACTGGCCGCGGGCGAGATCGACGTGGTGGTCGCCACGCTGGGCGACACCATCGACCGCCGCCGCCTCGTCCGCATGATCGAGCCCGGCTATTACGGCGGCGGCGCCAGCGTGCTGCTGCCGGGCGACAGCCCGATTCGCGACTGGGCCTCGCTGCGCGGCGCCCCCCTCTGCGCCGTGCAGGGGGCGCTGTGGAACCGTCTCGCCGCCGCCCGCCTGCTGGCCGACATCCGCGCCTTCGGCAATCCGCGCGACGCGGAACTCGCACTGCGCGACCGGGCCTGCGCCGGCTGGCTTTACGACGAGGCGGCCTTGCAGCACCGGCTGGCCAGCGGCGACTGGCCGGGCTACCGCCTGTTGCCCGCCGATTTCGTCGCCCCCTGGGCGATCGCGGTCGCCAGCGAAGGCCCCCTGGCCCGGCGCCTCGACGAGACCGTGGCGGGCTGGCTGCGCGACGGTCATTTGCTGGCGCTGGAGGCGAAATGGCGCCTGCCGCCCTCCACCTATCTGCGGGAGGCCGGCCGCCTGTGGTCGGCGAAGGGGCCGGACGGTCAATGGCGCTGCCGCCGCGACGGCGAGGCCCCCTGGCCCGCCGAATGCCGCGACCTCAACCTGATCGAGGCGCAGGACCTGCGCGGTATCGGCGCCGCCATCCTGTCGCTGCGCGACGATCTCGGCATCGACCTGACGCCCTTCTACGATCCCTACAGCCGTGACCTGTTCCTGCGCGCCCTGGCGACCACCGCCCTGCTGGCCGTGCTGGTGGTCATCGGCAGCCTGATCACCGGCCTCTGCGGCGCCATGGCCCTGCGCTGGCGCCTGCCCCTGCTCACGCCCCTGGTCAGCGGGGTGCTGACGGGCCTGCGCATGACACCGCCCCTGTTGCAGCTTTATCTCGTCTTCTTCGGCCTTGGCGGCGTCATCGCGGCGCAAGGGGTGAGCTTGGGCGCGCTCGCCGCCGCGGTGATCGTCCTCTCGCTCTATGCCGGGGCGGCCAATGCGGTCGCGCTGGCCGAGGCGGCGGCTTCCATCACCGCCGGGGGCGACCGGCGGCGGCGCATCGCCGCCCTCGCCTATCCCGCCGTCATGGGCAGCTGCATCAACATCGTGAAGGCGACGGCGATGGCGAGCGCGATCGCCGTGCCGGAACTGGTCCATGCCAGCACCGCGATCATCACCGATTACGGCAATGGCGGCGTGATGATGAACATATTGCTCGGCTGCTATGTCGTCCTCGTCCTCATCGTGGTTCAGGGTTTCACCCTCTTCGAGCGCAAGGTGCTGCGGCGATGAGCGCGGGCGACATCCTGTCCCTGCTGCTGACCTGGACGCCGTTCCTCGCCCTCGGCTTTCTGTGGAACATATTGATTTCGCTGGTCTCCATGGCGATCGGCACGCCGCTGGGCTTCTGTCTCGCCCGCCTGCGGCTGTCGGGCTCGCGCATCGGCGCCGGCCTGACCGCCGCCGCGCGCCTGCCGCCGACCTTCGTGCTGATCTATTATCTCGCCTATATCCTGCCGACCGAGATCGTCATTTCCGGTTACAGCCTTGGCCTGCCGGGCTGGCTGAAGGCCTCCCTCGCCCTGTCGATCGCGGTCGCCGGCTTCGTCTCGGACAATGCGCTGTCCGCGCTGCGCCACCATAAAAGGGGCGAGCGGGTGGAGGCGCTTTATTTCATTCCGGCCTGGACGACCTATTTTCTGATCATCGTCATGGCCTCCTCCACCGCCTCGGTGATCGGCGTGCCGGAAATCGTCCAGCGCGCCAACACGGTGATCGCCGCCGTGGGCGAACCTTCGGCGACGCTCTGGGTCTATCTCTATGCCATGCTGTGGTTCCTCGGCTTCTGCTGGCCGCTGGCCCGGCTGATGAGCCATATCCGCGCCCGCCTGGGCCGGCGCGCCGGCTCGCAGGCCGGGCGACAGGTGCCACTGGCGGACCGGGGCGGTTTCGCCGAACTCAATCTGATCATCCTGCCGGACGGGGAACTGCCCATGGCCGACGACATCATTCTGGAAAAACGCTTCGACGTCGCCGCCGAGCTTGCCTCGATCGGGACGATCCAGGCCGAGATCGAGGCGGCGGCGGAAGACATCCTGCCCCCCGGCGCCGTCTTCAAGCTGACCATGGCGGTCGAGGAACTGGTGACCAACGCCGTCCTGCACGGCGATTGCGGCGATCATCCGATCGGCATCGGCATCCTGGTCGATCCGCGCTGCGTGACGGTGGAACTGAGCGACGCCGGCACCGCCTTCGATCCGTTCCGGGAAGCGCCGCCGCCCGATCTCGACGCGGCGCTGGAGGACCGCCAGATCGGCGGCCTCGGCATCCACCTCGTCGGGCGCATGGTCGACCGGGCCTATTACCACCGGATTGGCGAGCGCAACCATGTTCGCCTCGTCATGCTGCGGCCGGGCGTCGACAGCGACGGGATCACGCCGTGACCCTCACCCGGCGCCTCGTCCTGATGGTGGCGGCCTGCATCGCCCTCGCCATCCTCGCCATCAGCCTCGTCTTCGGCGGTCTCGGCCGCCGCGCCCTGATCGCCCAGGCGGAAGGCCAGGCCCAGGCCGTCGCCCGCATCGTCGCGGAAAGCGCCCGGCTCACCGAAATCTCGCTGGAGGAGATGCGCAACGTCCTCCTCGACGATCTCGCCACCCTCGCCTTCGCCATCGCCAACACGAACGAGGTGGAAGGCACCGAGATCGGCACGCGGCTGGCGGAGATCGTCGCCCGGGGCAATCTGTCATCGATCTGGCTGGTCGACGGCCAGCTTCACGTCCTCGCCCATTCGATCGGCGATTACGGCGCCATCATCAAGGGCGAAAGCCTGCCGCCGGCCCTGCCCGGCGAAGCCCTGACGGCATTGACCAGCGGCCGGCGCTTCAGCCTGGCGCTGGGTGGGCCGATCGATGGCATCCAGTATGTCGGCGTGCGGGTCGCGGGCGGGCGGGCGCTGATCGCCGGCCAGCCGGTCACCGTCCTTGCCCCGGTGCGCGCGGCCAACAGCCTGCCCGTCCTGCTGGCCGCCCTC